>NZ_JACSJW010000022.1:0-256 GCF_018617295.1 Exiguobacterium sp. S3 | reverse complement strand
TGTTCGTCGCGTCCTTCATCGGCTCCTAGTGCCAAGGCATCCACCGTACGCCCTTTCTACCTTGATCTAGCGTCTAAGACACACGGTCCATTGCGGACCATATGTGAAATTGGTTTTTGATGTCTTGATGAATCTTCAGTTTTCAAGGAACAATCGAGGGACGAACCCTCAAAACTGAACGATGGGCAATGCCACATGGGCATTTTCCTTAGAAAGGAGGTGATCCAGCCGCACCTTCCGATACGGCTACCTTGTT
>NZ_JACSJW010000021.1:0-273 GCF_018617295.1 Exiguobacterium sp. S3 | reverse complement strand
CGCACCATATGCACCCTTAGCTCAGCTGGATAGAGCGTTAGACTACGAATCTAAAGGCCGGGAGTTCGAATCTCTCAGGGTGCACCATTTTAACGGGAAGTAGCTCAGCTTGGTAGAGCACTTGGTTTGGGACCAAGGGGTCGCAGGTTCGAATCCTGTCTTCCCGACCATTTATTTTTTTGGTCTTTGAAAACTGAACGATGAGGCAAAAAAAGTTTTACAATTTTTGAATGAAGCGCAAGCTTCGTCAATTTAAGAGCTATATCAAATTCT
>NZ_JACSJW010000003.1:300000-389973 GCF_018617295.1 Exiguobacterium sp. S3 | reverse complement strand
CCAGGCAAGATCGTTCCGCAATAGCTCAGTGGTAGAGCAACCGGCTGTTAACCGGTAGGTCGTAGGTTCAAATCCTACTTGCGGAGCCAATTTAGGCCCGTTGGTCAAGCGGTTAAGACACCGCCCTTTCACGGTGGTAACACGGGTTCGAATCCCGTACGGGTCACCAATATGGAGGATTAGCTCAGCTGGGAGAGCACCTGCCTTACAAGCAGGGGGTCGGCGGTTCGATCCCGTCATCCTCCACCATCTTTATTTATTACATCAAACCTATATATATGCCGGTGTAGCTCAGTTGGTAGAGCATCTGACTTGTAATCAGAGGGTCGAGGGTTCGAATCCTTTCGCCGGCACTCCTCGGGGGGGTAGCGAAGTGGCTAAACGCGGCGGACTGTAAATCCGCTCCTTCGGGTTCGGCGGTTCGAATCCGCCCCCCCCCACCAGGTTTGAGCCATTAGCTCAGTTGGTAGAGCATCTGACTTTTAATCAGAGGGTCGCAGGTTCGAGCCCTGCATGGCTCACCATTTTTTGCGGAAGTAGTTCAGTGGTAGAATACGACCTTGCCAAGGTCGGGGTCGCGGGTTCGAATCCCGTCTTCCGCTCCATATTCTTATCCCTGTATTGGGGCCTTAGCTCAGCTGGGAGAGCGCCTGCCTTGCACGCAGGAGGTCAGCGGTTCGATCCCGCTAGGCTCCACCATATGTTTTTTTCTTAAGTTAGTGATGACTTAAGTTTTTTTTTGCCTAAAACCATGAACCATTCAATTGAGAGTACAGAGAAAGGCAGCCTGCCACCATTCAGGCTGCCTTTTTGCATGTTTATTCATCATTATGCTGAGTTGAACCAAACAAATGATAGCGTTTACAATTTAACTATCAAGCGTATAAAGGGGGAATGGCGATGCAATGGTCATATATTCACGTGCCGCTGCGTTACGGTCAGGGGAAATTAGGGGTCGATCAAGGACCGACAAAGTTAAATGAAATGGGGATGCAACAACTTCTTCCGACAGAAACGGTCAAACATACGATTCGTGTCTTGCCAGAATCTGAAATTCGAGAAAATGAAGAACACTTAAAACGGGTTGATGGTGTCTTGCATACCGTCACGGAATTGGCAGAAGTCGTACATCGTGAAATTTCGGAAAATCGATTCCCTTTGATCGTTGGGGGCGATCATAGTATGGCAATCGGTACTCTTGCTGGATTGGCTCAAACAGGTCCTTATGGAGTCATTTGGGTGGATGCTCACGCTGACTTAAATACAGGCGAAACATCACCGTCGGGGAATATTCACGGAATGCCACTTGCGGCAGCGATGGGGATGGGCGACGTGCGTCTGACAGAAGTGGGCGGACGTGATCCGAAGCTATCACCAGAGCATTTAGTTTATATTGCCCTGCGTGATATCGATGAAGGAGAAATGAATGAAATCAATCGACTCGGTATCAAAGTCATTACAGTAGAAGAAGTACGTACGCGTGGCGTGGATGTCATCATGAAAGAGTCATTGAGTTATCTTCGTGAACGAGTAGACCGTTTTTATATCAGTTTCGATATGGATAGTCTCGATGCATCCCTCGTTCCTGGAACAGGTACACCGGTTGACGGCGGTTTGACAGAAGTCGAAGCCAAAGCGATTTTAAAAGAAGCGATGCAAGCAGAAGACTTGATCGCAGTAGAGCTCGTCGAGTTAAATCCGGCATTAGACCGGGATGACGTGACGGCTCAGTTGGCCTATCGCTTATGTGAAACGATTATAAAATCTAAAGAAAACCTGTTATTGGAAGGCGAAACCGTCTGATTTCCTTACAGTTTCCAAACCCGTTTGCTACAATGGGGATGGAAACTTTTTTTGATTTTTTGAAACCATTTCAATATCAAGACGTATATAGAGATGACCGCATGTGTAGCGGAGAGGGGAAGTGGATTGATGGAACGGCTGACCACCCGTTTGGTTGATGAATTGAGGGCGGGGAATCACGATTCGTTTGCCGAACTGGTAGAACTATACAAGGATGGCGTCTTTGCAATCGCCTATAAAATTTTGTATGATCGTGGCGAAGCAGAGGACGCTGCCCAAGAGGCGTTCATTCGTGCCTATACACGAATCGATACGTACGACGCGCAATATAAGTTCAAAACATGGCTCTATCGAATCACGACAAACGTTGCCATCGACCGATTGAGGAAGCGGAAGCCTGAATATTCGATGGATGCCGAAATTGCGGGTACAGACGGTTTGACTTATCAAGACCACTTAGCTGATGAAGCGCCCCAACCCGATGCCCAAGTGGTTCATCGCGAAATTCGAAGTGAAATGCATGAGGCAATCAAGCAACTTCCAGACAAATATCGCATTCCGTTATTATTAAAATATGTAGATGATTTGTCGCTTAAAGAAATCAGCGTGATGATCGACATGCCGGTCGCAACGGTTAAGACAAGGATCTTCCGGGGAAGAGAAATGTTAAAAACAATCTTTCAAAATAGGGAGGGGTTCAATTGACTCCTGAAGAAAAAGTACAACAATATTTGGAAGATGGCGTTTTGCCCGAAGAATCTGACGAATTGCGTCAATTGTTAGAGGACGATGAATTATATGAATCGTATCTACAATATGAACGAATCGACGCAGAACTGAAAGCATTGCCTCGTCCAAAGTTATCAGCAGATTTTACGGCCCGAGTGATGGCCGCTTTACCTGAAACTCCTGTACAAACAGCACCTGATCCCGTCGTACCGTTTTCAAAATCAGTTCGAAAAGAACGCAAACCGCATTCGAAACAAATGCAATGGTTGCAACGGCACCCAGGTTTGATTGCGGCCGTACTGTTCTTTAGTTTGATGTCTAGTGCGACACTCGGACTATGGAGCAGCGCTTCAGAGACGATGACCTATACAAAAGTACCAGGTGTGATCGTATCTGAGAATGAAGTCATTGTCCCGGCCGGTGTCACGGTTGAAAAAGACATCACGGTCCAAGGTGGCGATTTACGGATTGAAGGTACTGTCAATGGGAACGCGACAGCCGTCAATGGTCGTGCCTATTTAGCAAGTGCCGGTCAAGTGACAGGTGAACTCGAACAGATCGATCAGATGTTCGAATGGATTTGGTACTCGATGAAACAACTTTTCTAAAGACGCTTCCGGCGTCTTTTTTTCGTTTCAATCTGGTTTCGTTTTGACGTGACGCAATGCGTATCTATAGAAATGATGATATAATGGAATTTGCACGATTTAGCTAGGTAGTTGAGGAGGGGAGCATTTGCCGCTACTTGAACAAGTATCATTTTTCTCATTTTTAAATCTTTCAGAAAACGTACATTGGTACGATTATTTGAATGATGTTTTAGATATCGTCGTCGTCACGTATGTCATTTACAAGTTGATGATGATTGTGCGTGGGACAAAAGCAGTACAATTAATTAAAGGGATTTCCATCATTCTAGTCAGTTGGTTCTTGAGCGGTTTCTTCGGATTGAAGACGCTCCAGTTCTTGCTAAATCAGGTGATCACGTACGGTCTCCTCGGAATTATCATCATTTTTCAGCCAGAGTTGAGACGTGGTCTTGAACACCTCGGACGAACGAGTAACTTATTCAGTCGTACGGGAACAAGTGATGAGGAGCAACAACGACAAATGATTGAAGCCATCGTCAGTTCCGCACAGTACATGTCAAAACGGCGAATCGGTGCATTGATTGCGATTGAACGCGATACGGGATTAAACGAGTATGTGGAGACCGGCATTCGTATGGACTCGCATATCACATCCCAGTTGATTATTAACTTATTCATTCCGAATACGCCGCTTCATGATGGCGCGATGATTATTCAGGACGGGAAAATTGCGGCGGCAGCTTGCTATTTACCGCTTTCGGAAAGCCCGCACATCGATAAAGCACTCGGGACACGTCACCGAGCAGCCATCGGGGTCAGTGAAGTGACGGATAGCGTCACTCTTACCGTCTCAGAAGAAACGGGAGCAGTCTCACTTGCAATCGCGGGCCGCTTGTATCGGGAACTAGACGAAGAAGCGCTTCGCAATAAATTAATTCAAGAACTCGTCATCGAAGAAAAAGAGGCGACCCTCTCGTTCTTCGGCAAAAAAGGAGGGGATAAGTAAGTGATTGATCAGTGGTTACAACATAAGTGGTTTCTCCGCTTCATCGCACTTGCTTTAGCCGTCCTTTTATACTTAATGGTCGCTGAGACCAGTTCTTCGAATAACGCATCTAGCGCATTGCCAATCGTCGGACAAAGTTCCATGACGCTCGATGTGCCGGTCGAAGTGTTTTTCGATGAGGTCCAGTATGTCGCATATAATGTTCCGGAAGAGATGGGTGTCGAGCTTCAAGGGCCATCTAGTAGTTTAACGATGACGAAATTGGTGAAAGATTATCAGGTGTTCGTCGATTTGACCAATCTTGGCACCGGATTCCATCGTGTCCCGGTCGAAGCGCGTGGATTCGGCGGAGACGTCAATGTCAAACTAGATCGAGAGACTGTCGAAATCTATATCGATCGGAAACAAACGATTGAAGTCCCTGTGTCCGTGAATCTGTTGAACAAAGATCAATTACCGGACGGAAAAGTCGCGGGCGATGTCGAAATCGAACCGTCGACTGTAAAAGTCACAGGTGGTGCGAGTCGGATTCAAAACGTCAAAGAAATCACGTTGAATGTGGATGTTGCCAATCAAAGTCAGACGTTCACTCGTGAGATTCCACCGACCATTTTAGATGCGAATGGAAATCCGTTGAACGTGTCAGTCGATCCGAATATCATCAATGTCACCGTTCCGATTTACAATGAAAGTGCGATGATTCCAATCGAGGTCGTCACGAGCGGAGAGGTGGCAGACGATTTCCGCTTAGTTGATACGTTGCTAGGTGAGACGGAAGTCCGTGTCTTTGCACCAAAAGCGGTGTTAGATGAACTCCAACGAGTGGAGACGGAACCGATTGAACTTGACGATTTAACGAAGTCGGAAAAAGTGACCGCTACCCTTCGTCTTCCGGAAGGAGCGACTTCACTCGGTAAAAAAGAAGTAGAAGTCCAGGTGCTCGTTCGTCCAAATGATGAGACGAAAGATGACACGGGTGAATTGACAGAGCGGATTCGGTTGACCGTCCCCATCACTGTCCGTGGATATGACCGGACGAATTACACGATTCAAACGCAAGAAGTGGTCAGCGTGACGCTCTCGGGCAAACGTTCCCTTCTTGAAAGCATCTCATCAAACAGTGTCAACGTGACGTTAGATCTGACCGGATTGCCGAGCGGAACACATGCGGTCGATGCAGATTATGAAGTACCAAAAGGCGTGACCGTGATCTCGCCAAAGACAATCGATGTTCAATTGACGAGTGTCGATGAAGAAACAGAAACATCTTCCATTCAATAAAGATGTTCAATCATACAAAAGTGAGGATTTAATCTTATGGGTAAATATTTTGGAACAGATGGAGTTCGCGGTGTTGCCAACTCTGAGTTAACTGCGGAATTAGCATATCGTTTAGGTCGTGCGGGTGGCTACGTGTTGTCGAAACATTTGCCAGAAGGCGAACAGCCGAAAGTGTTGATCGGTCGTGACACACGGATTTCAGGACATATGCTTGAAGGTGCATTGATTGCGGGTCTTCTCTCAATCGGTGCAGAAGTGATGCGTCTCGGTGTCATCTCAACACCTGGAGTCGCTTACTTGACGAAATCGCTCGACGCGACGGCAGGTGTCATGATTTCAGCATCGCATAACCCTGTGGCGGATAACGGAATCAAATTCTTCGGTAGCGATGGTTTCAAATTAGACGATGCGACCGAGCAAGAAATTGAAGACATCTTGGATGCTGCGGAAGATACGCTCCCGCGTCCGACAGGGAAAGATCTCGGTTTCGTATCGGATTACTACGAAGGCGCGCAAAAGTATCTTCAAATGTTGAAACAAACGGTAGAAGAAGACTTCGATGGTCTTCACATTGCGCTTGACTGTGCACATGGGGCGACGAGCGGCCTTGCGGCTCGACTGTTTGCGGACTTAGAAGCAAACGTGTCGACAATCGGAAACTCGCCGAACGGTTTAAATATCAACGAAGGTGTCGGATCGACACACCCTGAGCATTTGGCTGAGTTCGTCCGTGAAAAAGGAGCGGACATGGGACTTGCCTTCGATGGGGACGGAGACCGTTTGATTGCGATTGACGAGAACGGTGAAATCGTCGACGGAGACAAGATCATGTATATTTGCGGGAAATACTTGAGTGAAAAAGGGCGTCTCAAAGACAACACGATTGTCGCGACGGTCATGAGTAACCTTGGTTTCCATAAAGCC
Source organism: Exiguobacterium sp. S3 (assembly GCF_018617295.1). Taxonomy (GTDB): domain Bacteria; phylum Bacillota; class Bacilli; order Exiguobacteriales; family Exiguobacteriaceae; genus Exiguobacterium; species Exiguobacterium profundum. The sequence goes on along the minus strand of NZ_JACSJW010000003.1, from coordinate 383,640 downwards.
GTTGAAGAAGCGGGCATGACGGCGCTTCAAACAGCAGTGGGTGACCGCTATGTCGTTGAAGAAATGAAAAAACATCAATATACACTCGGTGGCGAACAATCAGGTCATTTGATTTTCCTCGATCACTCGACAACGGGTGACGGTATGTTATCTGGTGTGCAATTGGCAGAAATCGTGAAATCGACAGGGCGTAAACTGTCTGAATTAGCGGCAGAGATGCCAGTTTATCCGCAAAAGCTCGTGAACATTCGTGTGACGAATAAAAACGATGCGATGAACGGAGAGCGTGTCTTGGCAACGATTCAAGAAGCGGAAGCGGAAATGGCCGGAAACGGTCGAATCCTCGTCCGTGCATCAGGTACAGAACCACTTGTTCGTGTCATGGCTGAAGCCCCGACAGCGGAAGAGTGTGACCGTTACGTTGAAAAAATCGCGCAAGTCGTACGCGAAGATTACGGTGTAGACGGATAAAATTTTCAAAACCGGGAATAACACAAGGGAATCCACATCGGATTCCCTTTTTGTTTCCGTTTTGTCATCGAGAAAACAGCGGATTTTCTTGACGAATGGGGGTGTGATTTGTACTATTAAGAGCGTGACCTTGGAAACGGAAGGACACAAGAGTACGAACAAGCGCCAGAACTCTGCGGAGTTGACGAGGTTGGAGGTTATCGAGATTTCGGCGGATGCCTCCTCGTCGCCTGTCACGACGACAAACATGCTTTTAAAACGCCCGGGCGACCGGACGGACAAAGAAGCGTGTACTGACAGCTCTTAGAAAAAGCCCGTTTCCTTTTTCGAGAAATCGAAGAATAGAGGAGATTTGTTTATGTGTGGAATTGTAGGAATGATTGGGAATACCGGAGCGAAGGAAGTCCTTCTCAAAGGTCTTGAAAAACTCGAGTACCGTGGTTATGACTCGGCAGGTCTTGCGTTGATGCATGAGAATGTCAACGTTCACAAAGAAGTCGGTCGCATTGCTGCGCTACGCGAAATCATCCCAGCAGAAGTAGACGGCACGATTGGAATCGGCCACACACGTTGGGCGACACATGGGGTACCGAGCGTACCGAACGCCCACCCGCATCAAAGTACAACTGGACGCTTCACGCTCGTGCATAACGGCGTAATCGAGAACGACGAGCTCATCAAGAAGACGCTCGACGTCCCGTTCCTTTCAGAGACGGACACAGAAGTCATCGTCCAGCTCATGGAGAAGCACTTCGTCGAGCTCGGCGATGTCGAGGCGGCGTTCCGTAAGACGCTTTCGGACCTCCACGGTTCGTACGCGATCGCGATGATCGACTCAGAGGACAAAGAGCGCCTCTATATCGGCAAGAACAAGTCACCGCTCCTCGTCGGACTTGGCGACGGCACGTTCAACGTCGTCGCATCAGACGCGATGGCGATGCTCCAGGTGACAGACCAGTACCTCGAGCTCCACGATGGTGAGATCGTCATCCTCACACGTGAGTCGGCGACGATCAAGACGCTCGACGGCGAAGTACTCGAGCGTGCACCATACACGGCCGAGATCGATGCGTCAGACATCGAGAAGGGCACGTACGCGCACTACATGTTGAAAGAGATGGACGAACAGCCAGCCGTCATCCGTAACATCATCCAGCACTACCAGAATGAGAACGGCGACATCGAGCTCGCAGAAGGCGTGCGTGAACTCGTTTCGGAAGCAGACCGCGTCTATATCGTCGCATGTGGTACAAGTTACCACGCTGGTCTTGTCGGGAAGCAATTGATTGAGCGCGTTGCAGGTGTACCGACTGAAGTACACGTCGCATCAGAGTTCGGTTACAACATGCCACTTTTGACAGAGAAGCCACTCTTCCTCTTCATCTCACAATCAGGTGAGACAGCGGACAGCCGTGCCGTCCTCGTCGAAGTGAAAAAATTGGGCCATAAAGCGCTCACGTTAACGAACGTGGCAGGATCGACATTGTCACGTGAAGCGAACGAGACGATGCTCCTCCACGCAGGACCAGAGATCGCGGTCGCCTCGACGAAAGCATACACGGCACAGATTGCCGTCCTCGCAATTCTCGCATACGACATCGCTCGTGCGAACGGGAAGAAACTACCGTTTGATCTCATGCAAGAACTTGCACTCGTTGCGACAACGATGGACTCGATCATGGCACAAAAAGAAATCTTTGAAGAGCTTGCAGATAAGTTCTTGAAAGAGTCACGTAACGCATTCTTCCTCGGACGTGGATTGGATTCATATGTAGGTCTCGAAGGCGCATTGAAGCTGAAAGAGATTTCATATATCCAAGCAGAAGGGTACCCAGGTGGGGAACTCAAGCACGGTCCGATCGCCTTGATTGAAGACGGGACACCAGTCATCACGCTCGTGTCTCAACCAAACACACACCTCAACATCCGTGGAAACATCAAGGAAGTTGTGGCGCGTGGTGCCATCGCATGTACGATTTCAATGGAAGGAATGGAGCATGAGAACGACGCATTCGTTCTTCCACGTGTTGAACCACTTCTCACGCCACTCGTGACGGTTCTTCCACTTCAACTCATCTCGTACTATGCAGCACTTGCTCGTGACTGCGATGTCGACAAGCCACGTAACTTGGCGAAGTCTGTAACGGTTGAATAATGTTCAAGACCAAAATCTTTCGGGATTTTGGTCTTTTTTGTTGCAATGAGTTAACAAATCATCGTAATGTTCTCAAATATGTCTGTTCATTCTCCGGAACGGGTACACTCAACATGAAAATGAAGAGAAGGAGAGATTCGATGAAACAGAAGAAATGGATGACAGGTCTCGGTGTCATGATTCTCGCGACATCATTGGCCGCTTGTGGGGATACGGTAGAGGACACATCGATGGAGATGTCAGAAGAGCAAAGCATGGACCATTCAGCGATGGATCACTCCGGGTCTGGAGAAGTTCCAGACGGGCTGATGGAAGCCAGTGATCCGACTTTTCCAGTCGGATCAACCGCGATGATGACAGCGGATCACATGCCAGGGATGGAAGGCGTGGAGGCGACGATTGTCGGTGCATATGATACGACGGTCTACGCCGTCAGCTATACACCGACTACAGGTGGTGACCCGGTAGAGGATCACAAATGGGTGATTCACGAAGAACTGGACAATCCAGATGAGGCGCCTTTGTCTGAAGGGGATGAGGTCGTATTGGCCGCCGACCATATGGAAGGGATGGACGGCGCAGAAGCGACAATCGATACAGCGGAAGAGACGACCGTTTACATGGTTGATTACACGACCGAAGACGGGGAAGAGGTCACAAACCATAAATGGGTGACCGAAAGTGAATTAGAAGCAATGAAATGAATGTGATAGACCTCGAGTACATCTCGTGGTCTATTTTTTTCGATAAATATTTATTGATAAACGATAAATCGTGGCATATGATAAAGAAAATAAAACTAAATGAGGTGTTTGGCAGATGAAACGGGAAACCATCTTTTTGAAACTAGCAGTGATTGTCTTGTCGCTCCCGATTCTCGCGGCCTGTATCTTTTTACTCCCTTTCCTTTGGCGAGAGGCGGTGGAGAGCGGAGGATGGATTGCAAATTCGATGCGACCGATTATTGGAGGGATGTATGTAGCAGCGATTCCCTTTTTCGTTGCCTTGTCACAGTCATTCATCTTACTTGGATTGATTGATCGGAATGAGGCATTCTCCTATCGGTCGGTGAAAGCACTTCGTGTCATTAAATATTGTGCGTTGACCATCACGGCCATCTATATGGCGACACTCCCGTTCTTCTATTGGTTCGCTGAGCGTGACGACTCGCCAGGATTTTTAGTCATCGGATTCGTCTTCGTCTTCGCCGCATTTGTCATTGCGGTTTTCGCTGAGTTGTTACAGAAACTATTGAAGCGCGCCATCGACATGAAACAAGAAATCGATTTGACGGTATGAGGTGAGAGAAATGGCGATGATTGTGAATCTGGATGTGATGTTGGCGAAACGGAAAATAAGTGTGACGGAACTGTCGGAACGAGTCGGGATCACGATGGCGAACTTATCGATATTGAAAAACGGAAAGGCCAAAGCGATTCGTTTCTCGACACTTGAAGCGATTTGCGAAGCACTCGACTGTCAGCCGGGAGACATATTGGAATATCGAGCGGACGAACGAGCAGAGTGAATCTCTGCTTTTTTATATGAATTTGAAACGTGTGCTTACTATGCTCCGTATATAAAAGTATCAGTCAGGGGGAGATGTAGAATGATTCAAACATGGACAGAACGGACACATGAGGCCTTGAAAGGAAAAACGGGGAAACTCATCGGTTGGTCTTTTGCAATGGCGATTTTAGTAGAAGTGTGGCTTATGATAGATCCGACGTATTACGGCATCCAACACAGTTCTACTATTCTTATGATGATCAGTGTGGTTGGACTCATCCTATATGTGATGTCTCTTCCAATGTATATCGGATACAGCTGGATCATTTTAGATACGGTGCGAAATAAGAAATTGCATTTTCAAGATGTATTTAAACCGTTTCGGAAGAATTACCGTTTAAATTTAGCCACATTCCTACTCATGGTTCTCTTCCAACTATTGTGGGGGCTGCTTCTAATCGTTCCAGGAATCATAAAGTACTTTTCTTACGCATTCACTTTCTTTATATTGCGAGATGAGCCTCATTTGTCCCCAACAGAAGCAATTACAAAATCTCGTGGGATGATGCGTGGACAGAAGTGGGAAGCATTTAAATTGATCCTGCCAATGATTCCGGTCTTTTTGACGGGTTTCACGTTAAGTATTGTTTTCAAATTACCGATTTTGTCATCCTGGTCGCTGTTAGTTGCGACTTCCCTTGTTCGTCCGTTAGTAGTTGCGCGCTTCGCTGTCATGTATGAAGATACGCGTCGGGCTTACGACGAACAATGGAACAAGCCAGCCTGAAGCATATCAAACAGAGGGTAAATTGAAGGAACGTGCTACAATCTTCATGAAGAGAAAGGGGAATGCGGAATGAAGATTGGGATCATCGGGGCCGGTCTGAGCGGAATCATCGCAGCGCGTGAACTCGCGCGTCAAGGTCATGACGTCGAACTGGTTGAAAAGAGTCGAAGCGTCGGGGGACGCTTAGCGACGCGTCGAATCGGTGACGGACGGGCAGACCATGGAGCGGTATATTTCACGGTGCGTGGAAAAGAGCTCGAACGAGAGGTGCGGTCGTGGATGAATGTGAACTGGGTGCAAGTCTGGTATGCCGACCCTTATCCACGTTATGTCGCGATTAATGGGATGAATGCACTCGCTAAGCGTTTGTCTGAAGATTTGACCGTACAGTTGAATGAACGGGTGGAGAACGTTCAAGTGGAAGAAGACGGAACCGTCACAGTCATGACAGACGTGACGACGCGTTCATATGATCGAGTCGTGATGACGGCACCGCTTCCACAGTCATTCGAACTACTAGGGAGTTTGGTCGACCAGATCAAGCCCGCGCTACTTCGTCTCGTATATTCGCCGACGTTCGTGGGTTTTTTTGAATGTGCCGGTGATGTGCAGATTGGAGCAGACGGTATTCTCGATCAAGAACTGGTACCTGGTGTATTAAAAATCGTCGATAATCGGCAAAAAGGCATCTCCGATACATCACTTATAAGTGTCTATATGGAAGAGACGTGGAGTGAGGACTGGTATGAGCGACCGGAAGCAGAGACACTTGCTGAAATCGAGCGGTTATTGCGTGAAGAAGTCGGAGACCTCGACATCCGATCACGGCAATTGAAACGCTGGCGTTACGCGCAAGCGAAAGACGTATGGCATGAGCCGTTTTATCAAGTAAGCCATCATCCCATCTATTTAGCAGGGGATGTCTTCCTTGAAGCTGATGATCCATCCGGACGAACGCGATTCGAAAGTGCCTATCTGTCTGGGTTACGTGTGGCAGAAACCATCGAAAAGAACATGGGCCGATAAGGGCATCTCTTATCGGTCTTTTTATTTGACGCTATTTAGTTTAGGGCATAAACTATAACCATCTAGTTTAGGGGGTAAACTAAAAATGAAAGCATTGATGCGCGAAGCGGTGCAGTTATTTGAAGAAGTGATGTTCCATGGGACGGAACATGTCATCGAAGCGATGGAAGGGGACGTATGGCGCGAGTATTCGCGTGAACAGCTCCAACTGTTGAAGTTACTCGATCAGTTTGGACCAACTCCGGCTGGGCAATTGGCGCAAAAACAAGGTGTCCATAAAAGCGCGGTCTCGAATCGCCTGAAAAAGTTGGTCGAAAAAGGACTCGTCACGAGTCGACGAGGACAAGATCAACGGGAACGATTGATCGAATTGACCCCAGAAGGGAAACGGCTCGTCGAAGAAGTGGACGGTGCCGTCTATCGATATGTGGAATCCCTCATCGATGGAGAAGTAGACGAAATTGAAATCGAGCAGTTTGTTCGGACGTTCCGAAAAATAAAGCAATTGCTCCGAATCGGGGAGGAATAACACATGCATAAAATCATTCAATGGCGCTGGGGAATTTTCATTTCCCTCATCGTATTGACGGCAGCATTATTTGTCGCAGCACCGAACTTAACGAAACAAGCAGAAGAGGCAGGGAGCTTCCAACTTGCGGACGACATGGACTCACAACGCGCACAAGCGATTTTAGATGAAGCCGGGAAGAGTGACAAGACCATCTCCCTCGTCTATGAGTTTGAATCAATCGGAGAGACGGAGCGAACAGATGTCGCGCGTGTCATCGAAGAACTTAAACAAAATGAAACGGTCGTGACAGATGTTCTCGATCCGTTCGAAAACGAGGAGACAGAGGCACAGCTTGTCTCAGAAGACGGACGCATCGTCCTCGTCCCCATCACGGTAGAAGGTACGACGGAAGAAATCAATGCGTTTGCTGATGATGTCCGTGAAAACGTGCTCCCTCAAGAGGAGACAGTATATATCACCGGGGAAGAAATCATTAACAATGATGTGAACTTAAGTGCCCAGGAAGGGTTGAAAAAGACAGAGATCATCACGGTCGTGTTGATTTTTGGATTACTCCTTCTCGTCTTCCGTTCCATCGTGACCCCGTTCATCCCACTCATTGCGGTCGGATTCACGTATCTATTGAGCCAATCGTTTGTCGCGTTCTTCGTGGATTGGTTTGGATTCCCTGTGTCCAACTACACGCAGATCTTCCTTGTCGCCATCTTGTTCGGGATTGGGACAGACTACTGTATCCTGCTTCTTAGCCGTTATAAAGAAGAACTCAGTGCAGGACATGCCATCGAAGACGCCATCGTCAATACGTACAAGACGGCAGGACGGACGGTCCTCATCAGTGGACTCGCGGTCTTCGTCGGTTTTGCCGCCATCGGATTTGCTGATTTTCCAATCTTTAAATCAGCGGTCGCCGTCGCAGTCGGTATTGCGGTGTTGCTGCTGATTCTTTTCACGGTCGTCCCATTCTTTATGGCGACGCTCAAACAGCGGCTGTTTTGGCCGTCGAAAAAGGCAGGCGAGCATCATGACAGCAAGCTTTGGGCTAGCTTGAGCCGATTGTCGGTCAATCGCCCGTTCGTATCGATTTTGGTCGTCGGGTTGATCACAGTACCTGTCTTATTCACATATGACGATGCCCGTTCGTTCAATACGGTCGATGAGATTGGAGACGGGTACGATTCGGTTCGTGGACTGAATTTGATCTCAGAAGGGTTCGGTCAAGGGGAATCCCTTCCGGTACAAGTCATTTTGAGACAAGATCAAGCCATTACAGAATCAGAAGTTCCCTATATCGAAAAGTTTGCAAGTGAGCTTGAAAAAGTCGAAGGTGTGAATGGTGTCCGTGCGCTCACACGTCCTACTGGTGAAGTCATCGACGATTTTTATGTCGATACGCAGCTCAGTGAAGTCAGCGATGGCTTGTCTGAAGCGCAGACGGGTCTCGGGGATGTTCAAACTGGATTGGATGAGATTGAGCAAGGATTGAACGGGATTGTTGGACAACTACCAAGCGGTTCAACCAATGCTGGGGCACCGCTTGCAGAAGCAGCAGCGGGACTAAATCAGTTGAATGGTCAACTTGGTCTCATTGGGCAAGGATTGACAGCGACTCAAAACATCCCGGCCGCAGTCGGACAGCTCGGTCAAGTATCAGCTGGCCTCACACAAATTGAGTCAGGAATCAACGAAGCGGCGTCCGCATTAAATGCACAAGGTTCTCAGGTCGGTGAACTTGGTAGCGGGTTAGCGCAACTGGCGACAGGTGTCGCGGAAGCGAACGACGGGCTAGGACAAATTGAGTCTGGTCTCGGCGAAGCCGTTTCGTTCTTACAACAGTTGAGTGAAGCAGATGCGCTTCGGGAGACAGGCGTGTATCTTCCGGAAGGGACGCTCACATCAGATGCGTTCTCACCTGCAGTCGAACGATATGTCTTCGATGAAGGAATGGCGACTCAGCTCGAGGTCGTCTTAGAGATGGACCCGTATTCGCCAGAAGCGATTGATACCGTTGAGACAATCAAAGAGACGATGAATCGTGCCGTGACGGGAACACCGTATGCGGATGCGACCATCGGATATGCCGGGATCTCAAGTATCAATAGCGATTTAAATGAAACATCGACGAACGATTTCAATCGAACGGTAGCCATCATGCTCGTGACGTTGTTCATCGTTTTGACAGCGCTGTTCCGCTCGATGATCATGCCACTCTATATGATTGCTTCGCTTCTCTTGACGTACTATACGTCAGCGGCAATCACAGAGCTGATCTTTGTAGAAGGACTCGGCTATGACGGGATTAGCTGGGCCGTTCCGTTCTTTGGATTTGTCATGTTGATTGCCCTTGGAATTGACTACTCCATCTTCTTGTTAGATCGATTCCGGGAAGAGACAATCAATGGGAAGACGGTCCGTGAGGCGCTCATCCACTCGATGACGAAGATGGGTACCGTCATTATGACCGCCGCGGTCATCCTCGCCGGGACGTTCGGTGCCATGATTCCGTCAGGCGTGCTCAGTCTCGTCCAGATCGCGACAATCGTCATCACCGGTTTGTTATTGTATGGCTTGATTGTGTTACCCCTCTTGATCCCAGCCATTACGATTTCATTTGGCGATGGTGTCTGGTGGCCATTCCGACAAAAGAAACAGTCATAAGCAGAAACGGATGTCTCGTATGATGAGATATCCGTTTTTTGGGATAGATTGTAGTGGATTCGGGAACAGAAAGGCAGGTCCATTATTGAAGGAGGAATACTGTATGGAAATCGTCATTACTGCAATCTTGAAAGCCCATCCCGGAAAAGAAGAGGCGTTACGTGACGCGCTGTACCGTGTGATTCCGCCGTCGCGTGCGGAAGAAGGGTGTCTCGCGTACGTTCTTCACGAGGCAATCGATGCACCGGGTACGTTTGTCTTCTATGAAAAGTATCAAGACGAAGAAGCGCTCGATCACCATATCCATTCGTCGCACTATCAGGCGTATCGTGATGAAGCCGGAGAGCTTCTCGCCGTCCGTGAGGTCTATCGTTTGCATGAAGTCTGAAAGGAGACATTCTCATGATTACGCAACCCGTGATTCCATGTATTTGGTTTGAACAGGATGTTGAAGAGATTGCCGAGTGGTATGTATCCATCTTTCCAGATTCGTTTGTCGACTATACGACGAGATTTTCAAGTTCACCAGCAGGCGAGACGACGATTGTGACATTGTCGCTCGCTGGACAATTCTTTCAGTTGCTTGGGGGAGGGACGGCGCAAGAACGGAATCCGTCCATTTCCTACATGGTGTCGCTTCCGACGACGGAAGAGATCAATGCGCTATGGGAACGATTATCTGACGGAGCGGATATCTTGATTCCATTAGACACGTACGACTTCAGTCAGCGTTATGGGTGGTTGCAGGACCGCTACGGGGTTTCTTGGCAAATCATGCATGATGGCGGGATGGACATTCAGCTCGTGACGCCATGTCTATTGTTTGTCAAAGAAGCGTTCGGTCGTGCCGAGGCGGCGATGAACGATTGGATCTCTATTTTCAAAGATTCATATGTATTGGACGGACATACGGTACGATACACGGAAGAAGATGGGGACGAGCTTGACGGGAAAATCAACTATGCTCGTTTCGTCTTATCCGGTCGAGAATTTGTCGTGATGGACAGTAATGAAAATCATACATTTTCGTTTAACGAGACCCAGTCGCTCATCGCTTTTTGTGAGTCGCAAGAAGAAGTCGATTCCTACTGGGAGCGGCTATCGGCTGTACCGGAAGCCGAGGAGTGTGGTTGGCTGAAAGATCGCTATGGCGTCTCCTGGCAAATCATCCCGTGGGAAATGGAAGAGATAATGACGGTAGGTTCGCAAGAGCAGATTGAACAGGTCGTACAGGCATGTCTGCCCATGAAAAAGCTTGATATCGCGACATTGCGTAAAGCTTACTGAAAAAAACTCCCGAGACAAATGCTCGGGAGTTTTTTCATGGACTCATTTGCGAGAGGGCATCTTTCTCGATGATGGTATCCGAGAGCCGGAGTTGAATGGCCGCACGGTCGATGTAAGGGGCGCATCGATCGAATGCGACTTGTTCTTCCGTCTCAATGGAATAGCATGTGCCGTTACCAGCACGTTCGGTCAAGTCTGGTTCATAGTAATGATCTTCATATCGGAAAGCGCCCGTCCGAAAGACGGTTAGATTTGACGTATCATTCAATAAGGAGTCGCCAAGCATATATGCTGGAGAGATTCCAAGTAAATCGAGAATCGTCGGGGCGATATCGATTTGTCCACCACTCGCCTCCATGACTTCTCCTGTCGTCGGTCCAGGTGGTTTGATGAAGAGAGGGACAGCACGGTCAAGTTGAAACGCGTCAACCGTCGAGTTCACTTCTTCGAGGGTAGCCATCTCTTCTCCTGGTGCCGTCAGACCGCTATCGTGGTCACCATACATGACGAGAAGCGTCTCATCCCAGAAACCATCTTGTTTCAATCGTTCGATGAACTGACCGACAGCGGCATCGACGAAATGAATGGTATGGTAATAGTTTTCGAGAAGGGGATCGTCGATATCAGATAGATCCAACCGCTTCTCGTCTTCCGGAATGTCATACGGTGTATGACTCGTTAAAGCGACTAAAAATGCGTAAAATGGTTCATCCAACTCTTCCATAAATCCGACCGACGTATTTAAGAATTCTTGGTCGTTGAGTGCCATCCCGATGATGCCTTGATCGGGGTAGTCTTTGTCGCTAAAGAAATGATTGAACCCGATATTGTCATAAAAGTCATCGCGATTCCAAAAGTCTTTTCGGAACGAATGCATGGCTGCCGTATCGTAGCCCGCCTTATTCAAGGATTGAGAGAGCGCGCTGAATTGATTTCCCGGGAAACGCGTGTAGACGGAACCAGATTTGACAGGATAAAGTGACGTGTTGACGATGAACTCTGCATCAGACGTTCGCCCTTCATGCGTTTGATGATACACGTTCGGGAAGTAAAGCATGTCACGTCGCAGTCGGTTCAAATTCGGGGTCAGTTCCTGTCCATCAATCTGTTGATCGATGACGGATGTTTGGAATGATTCGAGTTGTAAAACGATAACGTTCGTATCTGGACTTGGGGCACTTAATTCTTGATAAGAGAGTGCTTGAATTTGAGAACGCTCTTCGTCTGTCAGGGCTTCGTTCCATCCCATAGCACGTTCGACGCCTCGGGCGACATCCATCGCGTGATAGCCCCAAAATCCAAGATGATAGTATTCACGCATATTCGATATGGGGTCGTCCGCGATCCACTTTTCTCCACGCTGATAACTGAGGGTGAGCGGGATTGTGAAGAGAAGAAATCCGAGTGTGAAGCCAGCGAGCGCCAATCGTCTTCCGTTTCGTTTCCCTTCACGGACAGGATGACGTTTCATATAACGCAAAATCAAACCGTAGATGATGAGGTCGATGAAGAAGAACGCATCGATTGGGCGGATGAGCGTCAAGAAGCCACCCCCGACATCTCCCATCTGCCCGATGTCGGACAGTAAGGCGACGGATAATAAGTCTTCAAAATAGCGATAATACCAGACGTCCGAGACGAGCAGAGTACTATGCAAGAACAGAGAAACGTATAAAATCCATCGGCGGATCGGATAAGACACGGCGAGTGCCCAACTCGTCAGGAGCAAAATCGTCGCCAAATTGATGAGGAAAAACGAGAAGTCGAACGCCGTCGCGGTCAACCAGCTAAAAAAGAAGAGCTTTGCCAGAGAGAGTGACAAGTAGCTCCAATAATCGAGATATTTCATTAGTGATCTCCTAACTCAAGATGTAGTTACTGTATCCTTTCCTTTCTTATGAACAGAGAAAACGTAGAAAGTGTGATGGAGATTCATTCGTAATCAAAAATATGTAATATATATATTGCGTTAATGGAATATATATATTATATTTTAGGTATTGCGCAACTAAATTAGGAGACAGACATGGGAAATAGAGTAAAAGAACATCGAGTAGAAAAGAATCTTACTCAAACCGATTTGGCAGAGGCAATCGGTGTGACTAGACAGACAATCGGTTTGATCGAATCGAATAAATATAATCCCTCTTTGAAACTCTGTATTGCCATTGCGAGGGTTCTGGGCGTCACTTTAAATGATTTATTCTGGGAGGAGTAAAAGATGAAAGAATCATGGGTCACAATGTTTTTACCAAATGACGAATATAAAGAAAGGCAGTTATTGTACTTTATAGCAGAGGCTTTCGTTTTGTTCATTGGCTTTTTGGGAGTAGCCGTTCTATTGAATAGATTTTTAGGTATATTCAGCACTGAGTTTTCATATATTCTATTGGGTGTTATAGCAATTCTAAGTCTCTATGTATGGATTCGCTATATTCTCTCAGGTATGGAGTATGCAAACGTTGTTGAGAAATCTGAATATAAAATCGAACTAAAGAAAACAATTGTTTCCACATCGAAGTTTGCTGTTTTGTTTGCTGGGGTAGGAACTGTTTTAAAAGTAACGAAGATAGTGGAGTATAGTTGGATGGATTTGATAGGAATTTCAACCTGCGCATATGTATTGCTTCTAGTTTTTCAACTTTCTTCATTTAGATTGTCTTTAAAAAAGAATCGAGAACTTTAAAGCATGAAATAATTTAACTATGTACATTTAACTTTTCATACATTCAACGGCTTGCATAAATGAAGTAGTAAAGAACTAGATTCGTTAGTTTGTAAAATCTAGTTCTTTAGGTGTTAATATTATTTAAGTTTACATATTAATAATTTTAAATCTTTTACAGACTGGCTCATCACCATAACTCGTGGTTGCGCTGCAATCCCTTAATCAGATTATCGAGTTGTTCATGGGTCAGAATCAAAAATCAGCGACTTATGGAACAGCAGCCAGCGAATCCCGTAGACCATACTAAATTGCTTACGGACATTAAAACGAACTGAAAAAGAGCCAGGAACGTGGAGAATAACTACGGGCTCTTGTCCAGCAGCTGCAAAGTGATCTGGATGAATTGAAAAAGTCCCGGCAAAATCCAAGATAAAGTTTTGGGGCATAGACGAGGATGTGAATGTGAATGTAACTTACTTACACTTAAGTTACATTCAGAATTCCTATTCTAGAGAAGTTACAAGCATCACCATAGAAAATGAATTTACAAGAAAAAAGGATACATTCAAAGACCTGCGCCATAAGGTTTTAAAGTACGGATTTCAGAAGGATATAGGTTTACATATCATCAGGTTATCGGAAGCTGGACATATAGAAGGGAGATATTCAGAAAACCACTGAATATCTCCCTTCTATAATTATAAGTACTTACAATGAGGTTACCTACTGCCCAAACAGTCCGAGTAAAGGGAAGAAACAAGAATACCAAGTACATCTCCCAAAAGCCACATTAAGAGAGAAGGGACTCCGAAGGTTCTGGTGCCAATTGCTTCAAAGATAGTGTTTAATTCATACTTGGCAGAGCTAATTGCTTTATTCCATAAGTAACGAGCTTTCCTTTAGCTTGTAAATTAAAACTACAATTATACAAACATTGACCAATAAGAGAAGTTGGAATGTGAATTTGAAATCTAGTAGAATCAAAATCGCCGTGATTGAGATAAGAAATGAACTGATAATAGCGGTGATTATAGTGGATTTACCCTGCTTGATTACTTCCATCTCACTGGACCAGTTGTAATTAGGGAATTTTAAATTGACAAAGAAGCCTAACATGCTATTAAGCAGTAAACTAGTGAATGTAAAAGAAATGAAGAGCAGTGAATCCAATAGCGATGAACTGAAATTTTGAGTATAGACCAAAATAGCACAAGCTAATCCTGGTACAAAAAGCAGCACGTTTAATGCCATCTTGGCTTTTGCAAGTTCCATCAAAGAGAGCGGAGACGTCAACAAAATCCAGATGCTTTGGCCTTCAAAAGATAGGCTTGAAGACGTGGTTGTGGTCAAAAGAATACATACAGTCGTAAATAGAATGAAAATATACTTGCTTGACATCGTGATGAAGGACAGTTCCAAGGTGTAGTCATACAAAAGAGAGGAAATATTGAACAAATAAGCCAGGCTGCCCATTAGTAATAGCGCAGATGTAAGCACTGTATTGCTGACATAGGTGATAGATGATAGATATAGTTTCAGCTCTTTCGAGAATAGATTTTTAAATAAACTATTGGAAGAAAACGTGCTGGAATCACGTGCTTTTCTTTTTGACGAAGTAGAGTAGCTTGCAGCTAAGAAAGCATGCCTTTTAGTAAATAGGTATCCGGTTATGAAAACAAGAACGAGGGTTATTGTTAGTAAGCTCACCGAGTTAAAGAATCCGAATTCTGGTGTAGAGTTGCTAATGATGCCGAACAAGTAGAGTGGGGAACTAATAGAAAAAATATCTTTGTAATCCAATGAAGAAGTGCTGTACGTGATATACAAAAGAGGTGAAAGGAATAAAAAGATTGTAAGCAAAGCTTCGATTACATTACTATGGATGGTTAAAAAATTTAGAAGAATTTTTACTGTTAATGAAATGATGAACGTTGTTGTGATAACTAGTAGAGGAAGTATCACCACAAGAAGAAGACTGGATAATAGTACGAACCAGAAGTCGGGAATAATGAACATATGCAACAAGATGCCAACAAAAATGGCAGTTGCAGCAATAAGTAAATAAAGGATCAGGAGTTTGATTACATTAAAGAGCTTGGCTTGCCACAATGGAATGGGCAGGCTGAAAATAAATTCAGTATCTGACGAAACAATCATTTTCTTAATGCCGCTTAAGATGGTCCAGAATCCCAGGGTCCAAAACAAAATGGACGAAAGAATCGGAAAAAACAACGTAGATTCTTCGTTGCTGTACAAATCAAAAGCGATATAGACAATATAGCCGATGGCCATGACAACAGCCGCACAATAGCCTGCCAACGTAAGAAAAGCGTGCTTTCGGTCGTCCTGGTTAGTGGATAATCCCAATCTGGAAAATTGAAAATCATTTGCTAAGATATACTTTTGCAATTGGATGAGCTTACTCATGTGCTGTGATGCTCCTGAATTTTTCATCTAAGCTACTTTCGGACAATAGATTGATCATCGTATCATTGACGACCACTTCGCCGTTGTGGATCATGACCACTTTGTTGCAGAGCTTTTCCGCTACTTCTAAAACGTGGGTCGAATACAACACAATGGATCCTTCAGCAGCCCGTTTTTTCATTTCTTCCTGTAAAAAATAAGTGGCGTTCGGATCCAGTCCGACAAAGGGTTCATCCAATATGATCAGCTTTGGATTGTGCATCAGAATGGAAATAAGCACGAGTCTTTGTTTCATGCCATGCGAATAGGTAGAAATCAACTCATGGATAGCACTGCCGAAATTGAGCTTTTTCAGCAAGGTGTTTAATTGCTCGTTTATCGTCGCATTATCAATCTGATAGATGCTTCCGATTAGTTCAAGGTACGAATACCCCGTCATATTCCTGTAGAGCACAGGAGTGTCGGGTGAGTAACCGACCATCTGTTTAAATTCTCGTGGTTTTTTTTCTATGCTCACGCCATCAAATTCAATAGCGCCTTGATCAAAACTGTGAATGCCCACGATGGATTTGATGGCAGTTGTTTTTCCAGCTCCGTTCATGCCGATGAAGGCGCAAATATCGCCTTCCGTCAAATCTAAAGTTAAGTTCCTAATGCCTTTTTCAGATCCTTTGTATAACTTGGTTAGGTTGTTTATTGATAACATTTAGACGATTCTCCTTCAATTAAAACTTTTTCAGATTCCTACTGGCCCATGCAAGGTTCAGTAAAATAAATGCCAAACAGGTTGCGATACTGAAGTAATTCAAGTCCCGGACCGACAGCAACTGGTTCTCCGCCAGGTTTAAGATACCGCCTGGTGACAGCTGGAACAAGAAATGGTTGAACCCCTTGATCAGAATAAAGAAAATAGAAACGGCGATTGTTGTGACAGCGATAAGGATGGGGCTCTTAACAAAGGTGCTGATCAAGATGGTCAGACTCACCACGAAGAGGATCCATAAACTGTACAACAGCAGAAACAGTCCAAAGCTTGAAAAAGAGAAAGAACCGAATAAGAAAATGGTGTAACCATAGGAAACGGCTGCTCCAATGGAGATGCTGAACATGCTGACTGCCCAATGGCCCGCCAGCTTCGACAATAGGTAGGAGCGCAGGGAGACGGGGCGGGTCAATATGAAATCTTGCATGCCGCTGTTGCGGTCGGCTGCAATCAGCCCCATGAAACTAATAATTAAGATGATGAGTCCGATTTGATTGAATTGGCCGGAAATGGTCGACAAAAGAACTTCGGCAGAACTTGGTACCGGCTGGTTCGGATCGATGGTGATGCCGTCGGCACCGCCAACGTTTTCGAGGATAACGTCCATGTATTTAGTGATTAGCGGTTGGGTAAGGCCCAAGATCACGAAAAACAGCGTTAACCAGATGAACTTAAATTCTTTTGCGGCTTCTACTAGTTCAGTGCGCGTTAATGTATAAAAGTTTGTCATGTGTCCGATACCATCTCCAGGAAAATTTCTTCTATCCCTCTTTCATAAAACGCAATGGACGTAATATCCATTTCTTTTGCAGCGAAATCGTTTACGACTTTCTTTAAATCCAATTCCTCAGCTCCCGTTAAAAGAAAGGTGTTTGGTGATAACCATTCAACGTGTTCGAACTCAGAACTTTTCAATGCTTCACTTGTTTGCGGGACATTCCCCGTCTTAACTAGAATTTGTTTGCGGTATGATTTCTGAAGTACATCGTTTATGTTTCCGACAATCATTCCATTTTTAATGATAATGTACCGGTCGCAAAATTCGCTGGCGTCGTCCAATATATGCGTCGAAATGATGATGGTCGTGTGCTTCTTTAAGCGAGCGATCAACTTTTTTACTTCATTTCTGCCAATCGGATCCAACGCTGAAACCGGTTCATCCAAAATCAGCAACAACGGTTGGTGCAAAATGGCCTGGGCAATCCCGAGCCGCTGTTTCATGCCGCCGGATAATTGTTCCACTTTGTAGTTTTCCTTATCCTTAAGCCCAACTTCTTCTAAAACCGCTGAAATATTCCCCTTTAAAAATGTCTTGTCCAAGCCCGACAATTTTCCGAAGAAAAAGAGCGATTCCTCACAGGTCATCCAAGGTTTGAAGTCCGTATGTTGGGACAAATAGCCAATATTTTTCTTATGTTGCACGATAGGGTTGGAATTGAACGTAATGTCCCCTTGTTCATGCTGCAGAATGCCGGTCATACATTTGAGAAGCGTCGTTTTACCTGCCCCATTAGGTCCCAATAAGCCAACACATTCACCATCTGCAACCGAGAAGGTGACATCGCTCAAAATCTTTCTTTTTTTTATGGTCTTATGAAGTTTCTCGACTGTAATCATTTCGGATCATTCTCCTTCCAATCACTAAATAAAATATCGGCCCGAGCAATTGGAGCAATAGAATGGTGACCAGCCAAATATATGGTGAGCCAATGAGCTCTTTTCTTTTGAACCAATCATAGAGCGCAACTCCAATCAATAATAAGTTGAATAAAATAATTGGCAAGGCGAAAGGGAGAATCTGTGCCCAATCAATTTCCAGTAGAGCAGTCATATCTGTATTCATCTGAATCACTCCTTCAATTATCATTATCAATAATGATAATTGAAAAGTCAACCATATTATTGTATTTTAGATACAGACTCAAAATACATTTAGGAGTAATCTCATTTTTTATTGTAAGAAAATTCTGATATAAATGGTGACAAGAAGTTGGTAATCCCGAAGAAAGACTATATAACAGCTCACTAATCATAAATAAAAGGGGATCGAAATAGATGGAATTTGATTTATTTAAAAACCAGGTCAGGTTTAAAATCGCTTTGGAATTAATAGATGTCGATGAAGGATACTCGATTATGCAACTGAATAAACTATTGAAAGAAGTATCGCAAGCGACATTGTACAGACATGTGAACTCAATGGTGGAAGACAATCTATTGAAAGTCGTTGGCATAAATCGAATTGGAAAAGTTGAAGAAAAGCTGTATGCCCTGAATACCCAAGCCTATAAGATCAGCGAAGAAGATTGGCAGTCTGCCACTTACGGCGATAAAATAAAATTTGTAACTTATTTTTTTATGTATATTCTTCAGAACTATAAAGACTATCATGACAACAGAGTTACAGAAGATATTCAGGATCAAGCGACATTTTCTTTAGTGAAAATGAACTTAACAGACGATTCATTCGAAGATTTTCAGTCGGAGTTAACTACATTAATGGAAAAATACTATAATAGAAAAGAAGATGAAGACGGAACAGATCGTACGATTTCCATGGTGATTATTCCGTAATTTCTCTTCTTAGAAGAGAAGTTATTCTTTAAAACTTTGTTTACATGTGATGACGTTATCGGGAGTTCTTTAAAAACAAATATAAGAAAGGAAGAGGGAAGCCAATTTGTCAGCTTTTCCTCTTCCTTTCTTATAAAATCACTTATGATTCAATGCTTGATTGATAAATTGGTATAGCTCGCCATCTATTTCATATTGCAGTTCGTTCCCTGGGTTTTCGGCGTGGAAATGTTCGGCTTGCTTGCGGAAAGTCCTATCGTCTTCGGAAAAGGCCTTCACGATGTCATTCCATTTTTTCGCTAAACCTTGTACTTTTTCATCGGAAGGAGAAGCGCCTTTTTCTTTTTCCAAACGAATTTCCTTGATAAGACCGTTAAATTCTTGCTCTGCCTGCTTTAAAAGTTGTTTGTCGGCATTTTCATATCGCCTTTCCATGGTAGCCAATTGCTGCTTCGAAAAGTATTTTTCCTTATTCATTTTCAGCGCCTCCATTAATTTAGTAAGTTCTGAAATCGAGAGGGTCCGATTGCTGCGTGCAGCCCATAACGCATTTTCCAACTCGGCTACTAGTTTTTGCTGAACCTCTATCTCTTTTTTGACGCGAGAAATTTGGGTCTGCAAAATCTCCGCAACGGTTTGTTCCTCCGGATTAGACAACAGAAGTTGTATTTCTTCTAATGACATTCCCATCTGCTTTAAGGACAAAATTGGCTGAAGACGTACCAAATCTGCTTTCGTGTAAAGCCGATGCCCTGACTCCGTATACTGAGAAGGTGAAAATAAACAGATTTGATCGTAATATCGTAAAGTTCGAATCGTTAAACCTGCCAATTCTGCAACTTCTCCGACTTTCCAATGTTCCTTCATCCTCTTAGCCTCCATTTAACAACATTTCTATTCACCAACTAAAAACGAGAAATTCGAAGTTAGAAGAGTTGCTGCATCTCCTTTTGCTCAAACGTGTAGGTTTTCCCACAAATATGGCAAAAAGCTTCAATGTCTTCATTTCGTTCCATGCTCCGTTTGATATCCTCTTCACTCAAGGAATAAAGTATGCCATAGAACATTTCTTTACTGCACCCGCAGAAAAATTGACTGGAGCTATGGCCGATAATTTTTGCATCCCCAAACAACTGGATTAACGCTTCTTCGCTGTCACTCGCTTCTTTAGCGTTTAGTTTACTGAAAATATTCGGATTGGCTTTTACAATCATTTTCACTTCTGAAAGCAGGTGTGGTGGTGCACTGGGAAGAAGTTGTGCATACAGTGCATGACTGGAAAGAAGGGAAGCTTCATTATCCAACTGAATGTCGGAATAAAGGTAGGTCGGTGTCTGATCACTCTTCACAAAATAGTTGGCAATATCATCCGTGATATGTTGATTTGGCATATCGGTAATGCTGGTGAATTGATTCATCTCAGAACCTTTTATGACACGGATCATCCCAGAAGGTCCAATCAAATCTTGCATCGACTTTTCTTCTATATTAGAAGTTCTCAAAAGTTCCTCGTTCAAGTATCCTCTGACATTTCCGTTCGCTTCGGCTTCCGCAAAAATCTTATGGTGAGGGTTGCTCAACGTTACCTGGATGCTCATGCGCTGGTTTCCTTTGAGCGTACCAGAGAGTATGCTCATTGCTGATATCGTTTTGCCTAACAGCAGTTTAAGCGGTTTAGGAAGTTCCTGGTTTAAGGCATAGATATCGCGAAGTAGCTGGGTATTATCAATAAAATATAGACGAATCTGTTCTTCATTAATTAATGCCTTAACAATGGCATTTTGCACAACGATTCCCCCTTTGCAAAAGTAAGCTAGTTTTACTATAAAACATTACCCTACGTAAGGTTCAAGGGGGAAATGAAATTTTCACGATAATTGTTTTTAGTTAAGACGGTTTGTCAAATTAAGCGCAACACTTCCTCGGTGAAGGCCTCGTGTGCGGTTTTCCAGTTCAGACATTTTCTCGGCCGCCCGTTGATTTTGGCGAGTGCGTCCGCGAGTTCGTCGTGCGCCACCTGCGCGAAGTCCGTTCCTTTCGGGAAGAACTCGCGGAGGAGCCCGTTGGCGTTCTCGTTGCTCCCCCGTTGCCACGATGAATACGGGTCGGCGAAATACATCGGCACGCCGAGCGACGCCTGGATGCGTTCGTGACCGCTGAACTCCTTGCCACGGTCCGTCGTCGCCGTCTCGAACGTGCCGTCCGGGAAGGCGCCGTGCACCGCATGGATCGCCCGCTCCATCGAGGCCGCGGTGCGGTCCGCGATCGGCAGGGCGAGATAGAACCGGCTCTTCCGCTCGATGAACGTCGCGACGCACGCCTTCGACTTCCCTCGTCCGGAGACGACGGTGTCGAGCTCCCAGTGGCCGAACGTCCGTCGCCCCCTGACCTCTGGCGGCCGTTGCGAGATGGAGAGTCCGATGTTGATGCGCCCGCGCGTCTCGGTCGGCTTTTGACGTTTCCCTTTCTGACGGAGCACGGTCAGGGGCACGTCGATCCGTCTCACGATGGACCGGATGGACATCCCGAGCTCCAGATACGTCTCTATTTTCATGCGTTCCGTTGTGGTAAGATGAATATAGCTCATAGCGATTCCTCAGTCTGAATGTGTGTTGTGGTGACTTCATTCTACACGAGGAAAGCGTCATGGGCTTTTTTTGTGTTCACTTTTGGGTGTTGCACTTAATTTTATAATTCATCATTGAAATAAACATGGGCTTGTCCAGACGCATCCTTAAATGTTGTAGATTGCGTTGAAGTAGTTTGAATCAATCCGAGTTGAGTTGAGCCATCGGGCAGACAGATTCCGATGCCCCCTTCCCAGCGCCCGATTTCTTGGGCATGAAAATAAGTTGTATACCAGTTCAGAGACTATTCTACATCTGATACGGGAATGAAGATACTTCCGATTCGGAACATAAGATCCCATCCTTTTCTATTGTTAGTGTAGCGAATACAAGCCTTCGAAGATACGGGAGAAGAAACTTTTTACGGGAGAAATCGTATGGAAGAAAGAGAAAATCAATGAGGTGAATGTATGAAAGTAAACGAAATCACGATTCAACCGGTTGATGCAGTCAATCGAGAGGCGGTCATCGCTCTGACAGTGGACGAGAACCAAGCACGATTCATCGAGACGAATGCCGAATCCCTTCAAGAGATGGCTGAGGATACGAAATACAATTGGCAGAGCTTTGCATTTTATGAAGGTGAGCGACCGGTTGGCTTCATGATGATCGGAGCAGAAAACCAGACAGAACGTTACGTGTGGCTCGACCGCTTCATGATTGGTCAACATGAACAGGGGAAAGGCGTTGGAACGAAGTGCCTACGCATGGCAGTGGAATTCATCCAGACACAATACGACGTGGATGATATCATCCTCAGCCTCCATCAAGAAAATGAAGCCGCGAAACGATTTTATGCGAAGAACGGCTTTGTCGACAGCGGCTTAATTGATGAATGGAATGGTGAAGCGATTTGGGTCTATCATACAAAAAACCGACCGTCATGAGTCGGTCGGATTCTCGGATGGACTTGTTTTATGCGTGACATTCATAGCTGCCAAAAAGAAGGGGATAGCGGCAAAGAGAAACAAGGTAACGAACCAGTTTTGGAGAAATGGATCGACAAACGTCGGTTTTTCCAACCAGCTCCCGGTTGAGATTTCGGCGTACCAACGTATGTAGAGTGCGATGCGTTCGAGCGTATATAAGAGTCCGGACAAAAACAGCAAAATACCACCCGCTACAAGTTGATTGAAACGAGACATAAAACCCCTCCTCTATAGATGTTGTCTATAGTTTACCATTTTCATCCAAAAAGGGAGCTTTTATTTGAGTACGCTCGGTCGCAACTGTTTGACACGCGACAAGACGAGCCAACCGAGAAGCGCGCCCGTCAAACTAGAGGCAAGGAACGCCGGGACAAAGAAAAATGCACCGAACGTCGAACCCATCAACAGTTTTGCGTACGGGACGGCAATCAACGAAGCGATAACCCCAGTCCCGATGATTTCTCCGAGAGCGGCCGCATAGACGCGGTTCGTGCGAACGAAGAAAATGCCGGCAAGAAACGCGCCAATCATGCCACCAGGGAATGCGAGCAGTGATCCTGTACCGGTCATGACGCGAATGAGTCCGGTGACGAAAGCAACGAGAACGGCTCCGATTGGACCGACGGTGACTGCGGCAATCACGTTCACCATATGTTGAATGGGATAAGCGCGGGCGACACCTGTGGGAATCGAGATGAACATCGAACCGACGACGGCGATGGCAACGAGCATTGCCATCCAAGTGAGTTGTTGAATACGCATGAATAGTCTCCTTTCAAAATAAAAACGCCACGTTTCCAGACGGAAAAATGGCGTGGACATACAGAGACGTATCCCAAGCCACTTCCCTACGCTGGTATGAGCCAGATCAGGTTCAAAGGGTCCGGCAAATGCCATCTCAGCCCGAAGGCTCCCCTAGTGGTCGTTTATTGATTTGAGTATAGCATAAATTGGAAGGGGACGAATATGGAACAACTATCTGTTTTCTGGGAAAACACTGATCTCAAGCATGAGTTTGATCAGTGGATTGATGAATATATTTCGAATGAGACGTGGCATCTAGAAAAAGATACGGATTTGACGTATCTGGTTCATGGCAATGGCGTCTATGCTAAAGCGGTCACTTCAATCAGTCAGAGTGAAGGAATGTTGTCACAATATCTTGCTCATATGTTGCCTAGGCTCGTGCCAGACGTAGTCGCTGTGCATCCGGTTCATCCATGGTTCATCTTGCGAAAAGTTTCCGGTCACCCGTTACGTGATGTACCTGATCAGGAACAGTATGAGGTTGCGCTACGAGAGTATGCCAAATTACAGCAACGAATGAGTGGTGAGACGGAGCAACTTTTAAAAATGGGGGTTCCAGACCGTCGTCCGTCTATGCTCAGGGAGGAAATCGAATCGACGTTCGTTGAGATGAGTCTAAATCTGGAGCGGGTGCAGCGGGAAGAAGTGTTGGCACTAAAACCTGAACTTCTGTCGATGTGTGAAGAACTAGAAAGTGGTATACCGATGAGTCTCGACCACGGCGATTTGCATGGAGGGAATATTTTCTGGGAGCCTGAAAGCAATCAACCGGTGATTCTCGATTGGGGAGATGCGACAATCACACATCCATTCTTTAGCATGCGTGTCTTTTGGAACATCTTGTTCGATTTATTGCCGGAAGAGGACGATACATTATGGATAGAGAAAATCCATGAGTTACGAAAGGTTTATTTGAAAGAATGGAGACACGTCGCGCCAACAGAAATACTCGAGCGTCATATGAAGATTGCGGAGGAATTGGGATGCGTGTATCGGGCCATCTCATGGCACACCTACGTCACAGCACATCGTCGGGACAAAAAAGATTCCAGCGACAAACCGGCACAATGGCTCAAGTTGTTGCTGGAATATCGTAAGTTACAACGTGACACGCATTAACTTTCATTCTTGGCTAACAGGTCCACATAGTCCTTCTCGTTCCAAAAGAGCGGTGAGATGGATTCGGGGCCTTTTAAAATTTCTCCGTCCTGATCATATACGATGGCATACCCGCTCTCGACATCGAATACGAACAAGTCGGCAGTGACTTCGGTTACACCGTTCCCGGCAATGATCACGTCATCGATTGGCTCCCGTGCCAGTTCGACGCCCGCTTCATCGAGTTCGACGAGGAGGGCTGACGTGTAGGCATGGCGGTCATAGACCGTTTGGAATTCATCCTGCGTGAGGACGACATCGGTAGGTGGGGCACTTGTACCGAATTTCCGATTTTCAATCTCTTCGACGTATTGAAGGAAGGATTCCTCTTGCCAAAATAGCGGAGCGACCGACTCAGAACCATTGATCACCGTTCCGTCCTGACTATCGAAAATGGTAGCATACGTCCCGTCATCGAGCTTGAATGGGTAAATATCCGCATACGTATGCTCGAGGCCGTTGCCTGCGATGATGACCCGTTCGAATGTCTCCCGAAACGGTTTGATTCCTTGTTGTTCAAGGGCAGTAAGGAGCGGTTTCGTTTGTTCGTATTGGTCATAGACGTCTTTAAAGTCCTCACGCGTCCATTCGGTGATGGGTTCATCGGGTGATTCGATTGGGGTTGGATTGTCTGCCACCGTATCTGTACAACCCGTGAGTAAAAGTGCACTTAATCCGAATATCGCCCATCGTCTCATGTTTCCATCCCCTTAACTGACATTTTCCACCATTTTATCATTCATGATGAAAAAGCAGAACCTGTGCACATTCTCACTCGGGGTGAGGACGTGTCGCGTAGGTATCGAGTGTTCTCTTGAAGTGAAGTGTATCTTCTTCAGAAATCGTCACACCTGAAGAGGTGCCGTAGCGAACCGCATGATAAACGGACGGGTTCATCGGTAAATCGATGCGTTGGAACCACTCTTGCAATGTCTCATGAGCACGCAATCGCTTGACTGGTACGAGAGATTGGTTGAATGTGATCAGTGCATCGCGAATCGGGACGTTCGTGAACGCTGTGAGCGTCGAAACAGACGAGGCGTTCTTGTGTTGTAGCGATTCTACAAGCGGGTCTATGCTTGAATCATCATCATCTCGTGCGTTCGTCAAATGCCGTTTTCGTTTTCGATAGACATAGAAACTGAAGCAACAGAATGCGATCAAAGCGACGAATAGTCCGAGATTTCGTCGTGTTGATTCTCCAGATCCCGTGATTCTCTCAAAAAAGTGATGTTTTCCTTTTTGAGGATCCAATTCAAACGGGTAATCTGCTTTGGATTCACCAATTAAAATTCCATCATCCTCATCCGATAGGAGATCAGTTGGAAGACTATGACTTTCCTCGACCGGTATCGTTTCCGGGTTATAGAGCCACTCGAATACACTCGTCGCAATCACCATTATCGTAAAGGTGCCGAGGAGTGTGGCGACAATCATGAGAAGAAACTTGTTCGTCCAGCGCAAGAGGGTACCTCCTTTTGAATTTTCAGACTATTTGTTGTTTATCTTACCATAAAAAGGTAAAGTTTGATTAAGACAAAAAATGGAGGTCGTCATATGGGCATGGAGCAGGTCATCAAACAGTTGAACGAAGTGTATTTAGGAAAAGAGGATGTCGTACGCCTCTGTTGTACGGCGTTACTCGCGGAAGGACATATTCTATTAGAAGATGTGCCAGGCACGGGAAAAACGTTACTTGCCAAAACAATTGCGGCTAGCTTCGACGGGGTGTTTTCCCGGATTCAATTCACGGCCGACTTGTTACCGTCTGATGTGATCGGAGCAGACTATTTCAACATGCAGACGCAGACGTTCGATCATCGCCAAGGACCAATCTTTGCGAACATCGTCTTGATTGATGAAATCAACCGAGCGGTTCCACGAACGCAGTCCGCCTTGCTTGAGGCGATGGAAGAACGACAAGTTTCCATCGGGGGAGAGACATATCCGATGCCGAAACCATTTTTCGTCATCGCGACGCAAAACCCGATTGAATCAGCGGGGACGTTCCCCTTACCGGATGCCCAACTCGATCGCTTCTTGATTTCGATTCCAGTCGGTTATCCTGATTTTTCGGAAGAGAGAGAACTCCTCTTACAAGTGATGCGCCAAACGAGGAAAACCGTAGAGGCGGTTGCGACGTTAGACGAGTTACGCCGTGCTCAGGAGGAAGTGAAGCAAGTATCGATTCAAGATGATGTCCTCGATTACTTACTCGGGCTCGTTCACGCGACCCGGGAACATGCATCCGTCGAGGTCGGTGTCAGTCCACGTGGAGCCATCGCGCTCATGCGAGCGTCTCAAAGTTATGCCTATCTGAACGATCGATTGTACGTCATTCCGGAAGATGTGAAAGCCGTGGCACCTTATGTCTTGTCCCATCGTTTGACGTTGACGCTTGAAGGAGGCATCAAATCGACGAAACAGGACATTATCCGTTACATCTTAGACACCGTCTCTGTGCCGGTAGAGGGCTGAAGATGACCTTCTCGACACATAACGCCCTACAGAAACAATGGATTCCGGTTTATGGATTCGCTGGGGTGATTCTCGTATTCGTCCCGTACATGGAGATTGTCGGATATGCGCTTTGTTTACTTGCGGGCATCGTTTGGTTCTTTGAACGGACACGGAAACAGTTGGAACAAGCTCTTCGGCTTCACGTACATAGCCATGAATCCCTTCTCTTTGTCGGGGATGAGACGGAGGTACAACTGATTTTAGATGGAAGTGAAGTCGTCGAACGACTCGGGCTTCCGGTTCGTGTTCGGCTGAAATCCAATACAGCGCTCAGTTTTCCAGCCCACGACCGGTCCCCGAATAGTTTGGATTTGACATTACGGACAGATCAGGCTCGTCAGATGCTTCACATTCAAGCCGAATTCCGAGGTCCTGCCTACATCGAAGAATGCATACTTGCTGTGACGCTCCCGTTTCATCTCGGGACGTACTTACTCGAGTGTCCCATCGAGAGGCGGTGGACGGTATTACCGTCCCTTACGTTACACCCACCGGTCGGCACGAAACGTTTAGCGCTTGGTGACCGGCCTTTGACCGCATCGCCACTTCGGAATCCACTGCAGGTTCTGGGGTCAAAGCCTTATGAAGGGGAACCGGTAAAAGAGATTGACTGGGTCGCGACGGCAAAACTTGGACGAGTCCAGTCGAAAGTCTTTCAAAAGACATCGCTCGATACGTTCACGTTCGCAGTCGATTTGAGTGGGCCGTCCGGCTACACGTTACATCACGACTTCGAGTCGATCATCAGCCAAGTCGCATATGTGACGACCCGACTCTTAAAAGAAGAGTGTAAAGTCGAGCTGTTCATCAACCGCTTCAACGGGGAAGGGAAGATGGAACATATCTCTCTTCAAGAGGGAGAGCGAGGTTCACGCCTCATCCTCTTGATGCTGGCCGACCTCCATCCCGGGAACCGTTTCATCTCGACAGACGCGTTCGTCCGTATGGTCGAGCGGAAACGCTTGAAGCAAAGTCATCTCGTCTGGTTCAATCAGCATAACCTGTATGACTAACAAGGAACTTTCCTTCTTCTGGCGAACTGTATCATACAGAGATGACCAAAGGGGAGATCCATATGGCAAAACGAAAGTATGCGAATCGACGAGACTGGGAACGGATTTTAAAGAACCGCTACGCGCAAATTCGTGTTCAGACGGAACAATTTTCAGGCGTCGTCGCCTTATTCCAAATCGATGAGGTTCGGGCACCATTATATAAAAAGCATAAAGGGGAAGAATTCATCGTGGCGGATGCCGGGTTTGCTTGGCTCCAATATTTCCCGGACAATGAACCGTTCGGTGTGACAGCGATGATCAATCCGGAAGGCGAAATCGTGCAGTGGTATATCGACCTCGTTGACCGAATCGGCGAAGAAGAGGGTATCCCTTATATGGATGACTTGTTGCTCGATATTCTCGTGTTTCCAAATGGGGATATCGTCAAAAAGGATGAGGATGAGTTCGAAGAGGCGGCCGAAAGCGGTGAGCTGACGCCTGAACAAGTCGAACGTGGATGGCGTGAATTCGAAGCGACGCTCGAACGGATCGAACGTGGAGACTTCATCTACTTTGATTTGGCGAAAGGACATTACGAACAGTTAAAACAAAAGCTATGAGCGAATTCACTCTCTCTGCTACAGTAAGAGCGTAGGAGGGGGAGTTTTTATGAAAAAAATTGAAATCAAGACGTGGGCACGACGTAAGCACTTCGAGTTTTTCAAAGCGTTTGATGCGCCACATTTCAACGTGACGGCAAACGTAGATGTCACGAACCTATATACATATGCCAAGGAGAGCAACCAATCGTTCTTCAAACTCTTTTTATACGGTGCGGTGAGAGCGGCGAACGCGATTCCGGAATTGCGCTATCGTATCCGTGGTGAAGAGGTCGTCGAACACGAGGTGGTCCACCCTTCGTTCACGGTCATGTTAGACGAGGATGTCTTCAACTTTTGTGCGGCGATGTTTTATCAAGATTTACCGACATTCTTACAAGAAGTGACGACGCGGATGGAGCGAGCTGCCGATGAAGTCGTGGTCGGGGATGACGAGCCCGACGACTTACTGTATATCACGAGTGTTCCGTGGGTCACGTTCACGAGTATCATGCACCCGACGCATCAGCAACAACATGACAGCGTGCCGCGCATCGCCTGGGGCAAGTTCGAACGTCAAGGCGAGCGTCTGGTTATGCCGTTATCCGTCCAAGCCCATCATGCACTCGTCGATGGGGTACATATCGGTAAGTATTATGAAACGTTACAAGCATGGTTAAATCAAGAATTTGCACAGGAGGGGACCGACGTGACAGAAGAGAATGAGTTTGATCGAGCCGTTCGTCTCCGTGAGGAGGGACAACTTGAGCAGGCGAAGCAACTGTTCTTGTCGCTCTTGGGGAAAGATGAAAAGAATCCGAGGCTACATGCGTACTGTGCGTGGTGCTATGACTCGCTCGGTGAAGAACGTCAAGCGGTCCCGCATTATGAACGGGCCATCCGACTCGGGTTGACGGGGGAAGAGTTGGCGGAATCATATCTCGGACTCGGCAGTACGTATCGGGCACTCGGACGATACACGGAAGCGGAACAGTTATTTGAAGAGGCAATCGAGCAATTCCCGAATCACGGGGCGCTCAAGGTATTTCAAGCGATGACCCATTACAACGTCGGTCGCCATGAAGAAGCGACGGGAACATTACTTGAGCTGCTTGCAAGTCCGAAAGCGGACGAAAGCATCGCGCGGTACCGCCGTGCCATCGCATTTTATGCAAGAAACTTAAATGAGACATATGACTAAAGGAGAATGACATGATTTCATTACGCCCGATCGATGCACAAAATTGGTATACATGCTGTCAATTGGCATTAAGTGACCAACAACAGTCGTATATGGAGCCGAATGCGATTTCGTTACTTCAAGCGATGTACGAACCGACGCTACGCCCGCGCGCAATTTATGAGGACGAGACGATGGTCGGTTTCCTCATGTACAATACAGAGCTTGAAGAGTTGGATGCATGGTGGATTTACCGAATCATGATCGACCATGCTCATCAAGGCAAAGGGATTGGTCGACAGGCGACAGAGCTGATGCTTGAAGAAATCGGCGAGGGGAAACCGATTGTCGTCGGCTATCACCCCGAGAACGAGGCAGCGCATCACTTATATGAAAGCCTAGGATTCGTTGATGAGGGCCATCGATTCGGTCGTGAAATGGCTGTAATTCGGCGAGGGGAATGAGACGGGAACAACCCGTCTCATTTTTTTGAATCAAATCGATTGACGGGAAAATCTTCGCATGATATATTTATCTCGAATTAAAGATATTTAAATTTAAGTTAATGGCTCTCTTGGACAAAGGAGGGAGACAGATGGAACCATCTGATGCATTAAAAACAATTACTGTGCTGTTACGTGCCTCTCAGTCGTTACAAGACCTGGTGAAGCAGGAAGTGGCGTCTTACGGATTGAACGCGACCGAGTTCGCCGTACTCGAGTTTTTATATCATAAAGGAGATCAACCGATTCAAGTCATCGGGAAGAAAATTCTCCTCTCGAGCGGAAGTATGACGTACGTCGTGGACCGGTTAGAAGAAAAAGGGTATCTCATTCGTAAGGCTTGTCCGAGCGATCGTCGCATCACATACGCGGCGCTGACGGATGACGGAGAGCGCTTGATGCAAGATATTTTCCCTAAGCATACGGAGCATATGAACGCCGTGTTTGAAGGGATGCAATTAAACGAAACGATTGAACAGTTGAAACAAATAGGAAAGCGGGCAGAAGCCGCAAAAAATTTTAATCATGTATCTTGAAATCAAGATATAAAAGGAGAGAGAATGATGAATCATGTTAAAGGAATTCACCACGTCACAGCAATCACGAGTAGTGCCGAAAAAAACTACGATTTCTTCACTCACGTGTTAGGCATGCGTTTGGTGAAAAAAACGGTCAACCAGGACGACATTCAAACGTATCACTTATTCTTTGCGGACGATAAAGGAAACGCAGGGACAGACATGACCTTCTTCGACTTCCCAGGTATCCCGAAAGGTAAGCACGGAACAAATGAGATCGCGAAGACGTCGTTCCGCGTACCAACAGATGAAGCGTTGACGTATTGGGTCCGTCGATTCGACCGTCTCGGTGTCGAGCACGAAGGGATTCAAGAACAGTTCGGGAAGAAGACGCTCTCGTTCATCGACTTTGATGAGCAGGCGTATCAACTCATCTCGGATGAGTTCAACGAAGGCATCGCGTCGGGCGAGCCGTGGAAGAACGGTCCAATCCCGCTTGAATACGCGATCACGGGACTCGGTCCAATCTTTATTCGCATCGCCGATATCACATATTTCAAACAAGTGATGGAGCAAGTGATGCTGTTTAAAGAGATCGGGCGAGAAGGTGATGTGTATCTCTTTGAAGGAGGTGAAGGTGGAAACGGAGCGCAAGTGATCGTCATTCACGACGAGACATCTCCACAAGCGCGTCAAGGGTTCGGTACCGTGCACCATGTCGCATTCCGTGTCGAAGACCGTAGCGTCCTCGATGAATGGACAGCACGTCTCCAACAGTTCGGTTTGCCGACTTCTGGCTACGTCGATCGCTTCTTCTTTGAATCATCCTATGCACGTGTCGCGCCGCAAATCTTGTTCGAATGGGCGACAGATGGACCTGGATTCATGGGAGACGAGCCGTACGAGACGGTCGGTGAGAAGTTGTCACTCCCGCCGTTCCTCGAAGCGAAACGTTCGCAAATCGAGGCGATGGTACGACCGATCGATACGGTCAGAAGCACGAAAACATTTGAGAAAGAATATGAGGGCATGAAATGAGTTTCTTGAATCGCTTGTTTGGAAAATCAGATGCATCACAACATAACCAAGGAGGAACTACTATGTTAAACATCGGAATCGTACTCGGATCAACTCGTGAAGGTCGCGTCAGTCCACAAGTCGGGGAATGGGTGAAAGAACTCGCCAACAAACGTGGTGATGCCAACTATGAAGTCATCGACATCGCAGACTATAATTTGCCACTTCTCGGTGAAGCGGGTCAAGACGCATCTGGCGCAGCGGCCTGGTCGGAGAAAGTTGCGCAAATGGACGGATTCATCTTCATCGTCCAAGAATATAACCATTCCATCTCAGCATCTCTTAAAAACGCACTCGACTACTTACGCGTCGAATGGAACAACAAAGCAGCCGGAATCGTCTCATACGGTTCTGTTGGTGGAGCGCGGGCAACAGAACATTTACGGGGCATTTTGAGTGAATTGTCAATCGCTCACGTACGTGTCCATCCTGCACTTTCACTCTTCACAGACTTCGAGAACGGCACGCATTTCGCTCCGAAAGACGTTCAAGCACAATCGGTCAACGATATGCTCGACCAACTCCTTCCATGGACGGAAGCGATGCAATCGGTCCGTACGAAAGCCGGAGAAGTTGCAAACAATTAACAAATCGCGAAGCCAGCCTGAATTTAGGCTGGTTTTTGTGCGTTTTCAGAACAGGTCGTGTAAAGTTGGAAGGGATTAGGGGGAGTGCAGATGTGGAATCGTAAAATCGTCACAGCATCCATCGCCTCGCCCGTCTATGCGATTCTGTTAGCGTGTGGGGTCACTATGACGGGTGTACGAGAAAATGGAGGGCTGAGTGGTGTGCTGTGTGACTTCCTTCTGATGACGGTTGCCTATGTAGCGGTCAGTTTTCCGATCATGTTGACCTATGGTGTCGTGACCTCATGGTGCAGTGACTGGTTGGCGAATCGGTTCAGTTCGAAACGATTCAGGTGGTTCACCTCGTTTGCTTTACATATACTATTCGGGCTCGTCTTGTCATGGCTCAGTCTGCTCGCGGCGGTCTTGTTTTACTTGGTGGATTGTCTACTACAGCATCGGGGAGACATAACAAAACCACATACAATGAAAAGTCTGCTCATCCCAATCGGATATTTACTTATTGTAACGGGAAGTGTGTATATCATCGATGTCACCCAAGATCTTTTCGTTCGATTCAACTTCTTTTAGGGAAACGAACAAGGATACATTAACATAAGGAGGGGTAAAAATGAGATGGATGATTTATGGGGCGAATGGCTATACGGGTGAGCTGATTGCACGACAAGCCGCTCGTGACGGAATGCGTCCGGTTCTTGCCGGACGAAACGCAAGAGCGATTCATCGCCTAGGAGATGAACTGGGTTGCGAAACATCGATTTTCGCATTGAGTCGTGAAGCCGCAATCGAGGCGCTTCACGATGTAGATTTAGTCCTTCATTGTGCAGGTCCTTTCACGGATACGAGCCAAGTGATGATCGAGGCATGTCTAGAGACAGGTACGCATTACTTAGATATTACCGGGGAAATCGACGTGTTCGAATATGTCCATTCTAAACAGCGAGTGGCTCAAGCCAAAGAACGTGGTGTGATTTTATGCTCGGGTGTCGGATTTGATGTCATTCCGACCGACTGTGTCGCGCGGAAATTAAAAGAGTTGATACCGGATGCGACAACACTCGCTCTTGGCTTTTCGGCGGCAGCCGGCATCTCACCAGGAACCATGAAGACGGCCGTTCGTGGACTAGGGTCGAGTAGTGTGGAACGTGTGAACGGCAAATTATCATCATTTCCAATTGGGGCAAAGCGGAGAACGATTGATTTTGGTCGCGGAAGCCGTACCGCCATTGCGATTCCGTGGGGAGACGTTTCGACCGCCTACTACACGACGGACATTCCGAATATTACGACTTGGGTTCCTGTACCGACAGCGGCCGCCTATGCTGCTCGCGCTTTGTCATGGTTCAGCCCGATTCTCGGAAAAGAGGCCGTGCAGGAACGATTGCTCCGTTATGTCGACGAAAACGTATCGGGACCAGACGAGGCTGTACGTGAAAAATCATCGACGTACGTATGGGGCGAAGCAACGAATGAGGAAGGACGAAAAGTAGTCGTCCGTATTCAAACGGCAAGTACGTATGCCTTCACCGTGTACGGGGCGCTCGCCGTCGTCAAGCGGTTGCTCGGTTCGGGTGGGATGCTTGCCGGAAGCTTTACACCAGCCATGCTATTCGGATCTCACTTTATCGAAGAGATTCAAGGTTCCTCTTCGTTCGTGATTGATGAGATTCGTCCATGAATCGAGAAGTATGGGATTTACTCGACGAAAACCGGCAACCGCTCGGTCGAACGCACTTTCGTGGGGATGAATTAGAGCCGCATACGTTTCACACGGTCATCGAAGTGTTCACGTTCGATCCAGATGGGAGATTATTGCTGTCGAAGCGTCATCCGGATAAGACGTATCCGCTTCTTTGGGAAGGGACGGGCGGCTCGATTTTGGCTGGGGAAACGAGTCGACAAGGTGCGGTCCGTGAGCTAAAAGAAGAGTTGGGACTATATGTATTGCCTGAGCAACTCCGGTTCGTGACAACGATTAAGCGGGGCACATATTTCTTGGATATGTATTGTCTCGTGTGCGAGAAACCAATCGACTTCGAACAACTGTCACTGCAAGCAGATGAAGTCGTCGATGTGACGTTACAAGAATGGGAAACAGTCCTTGAGTGTGTAGAACTTGTTCCTTCTGTCCGGGAACGGCTGATTCAATACGGTCATCTCATCCGACCGTGAACATATGCTACACTCAACATGGAATATACAAGGGAGGGAAGAGCGTGAAACGTTTAGAATTGGCAAGGCGTATCGAACGCATCAAAGCAGAGGGGACGTCTGCTTACATTCGACATCGTAAACAAACCCCTCCCTATGAAGGTGCGGAACTACACGTAGAAGGAAAAGGGCATGTGTTCAAAATGGGAAATATGAGTTTTGCGGTCGGATTTGGATTGAATCGGCCGACAAGCTTTTACGACCTGCATCAAATGGAAAAATGGGTACGCGGGAAAAATGTCTCGCGTCTACATATTGAGGTTTGTCCATTAGCGGAAGACTCCTTGCTCCGCTTATTGCAAGAACGTAACTACACGCTCGATCATTTTTTGGACGTATGGACGTTGGATTTGACACAGCATGCCTCCACATCTGTACCGACTCAGGTCGAAAAAGTGAAGGATGAGACACTCCATGAGTGGGCATACGCCGTTGCAGCTGGATTCGCCGAGTCGGGCACAATCCTTCAAGAGACGATCGATACAGCCAAAGGCTTTTACGCACTACCGAGTAATCATGCTTATCTCGTGCGAGAAGAGGATGCTGTCGTAGCGGGTGGCATTTTAGCCACGCAAGACGGGATTGGAGAGTTGTTTCTGACGAGCACCGTTCCGACGTATCGGCAAAAAGGGTACCAGACACAACTTATTTTGGAACGAATTGCCGAAGCGAAAGCACTTGGATGCAATCTGTTGACGGTCACGACGAAAGTCGATTCGGCATCCGGTCGCAATATGGAGCGGCTAGGGTTTCAGCCGTTCTATCAAAAAGCGGTCATGAAAAGTCCAATCCTTAAATAAGCAGGTCGCCTCGGGTGAGGTGACCTGCTTTTCGATTACAAGAGCGATTCAGCCCCATCGACGTATACTTCAGAGCCGGTCACGTGGCTCGACATGTTGCTCGCGAAAAATAAGACGACATCGGCGACTTGTTTCGCGGAGCCCGATTTTCCGGCAAGCGGTTGATTCCCAAGTGGATATTCGATTGGAATGACGACTTCTTCGAGCAACGCATCGTCTCGATTGGTCGAATCGTCAATATTCGTATCGATGGCCCCGGGACAGATGGAATTGACACGAATCCCGAATTGAGCGAGTTCCGCAGCAGCCATTTTCGCAAAGCCGGTTTGACCTGCTTTCGTCGTCGCGTAGCCACTGAATCCGAAATTTTTAAAATAGCGGTTCCCGTTAATCGATGAAGTGATAATGATACTCCCGCCATTCTCTTTCAAATGGGGAATAGCATGTTTGACGGTCAAAAAGGTTCCCGTGAGGTTCGTCTCCACCACGCCATTCCAATCATCCAATGATAAATGTTCGATTGGTGTGATGGTCCCGTTTCGACCGGCGTTAGCGAAGACGATATCGAGTTGACCAAATCGTTCCATTGTCCGTTTGTAGGCCTCTTTCATTGCAGATTCATCTGACACATCTGCACTGATGCCGATGGCGCGTTCTTCCCCGACAAGGCTTGCGAGACGCATCGTATCTTCTTCATTCAAATCGACAATGGCGACTTTCGCTCCGGCTTGAATGAAGCGGGTGACCGCGGCACGTCCGATTCCGGAGGCTGCCCCGGTCACAAAAGCTACTTTTCCAGATAGTAATTTATTTGAAATCAATCCGATCACTCCTTTTTTATGATTCTGTTCTCATATTCCACAGTTCTGGAAAAGTTACGCTTCATTTCAAAAAATCATGGAGCGTTGACTTCGATGGTGCGTGCGATGTTCAAATTAGAATCCGTCGGGATGACCTCGATTGTCACTAGTTGTCCGCTCTGTAACCCTTGTACGCTATTGACGATGCCGGTGACTTCGGTTTGATCATTGATCAAGACGACGCGCAATGTGACTTCTTCCGAGGATCCGGTAGATTCAATCAATATTTGGGGGATATCGACTCGTTCAATCTGTCCCTCGACTAAGTTGTCATTCCACGTGCTCATCCAATAAACGGCGACTAAAAAAAGACCGAGAAAGATTAAAGCAAAGGTTAATCGTGAACGCATGCACACCTCACTCCTTTGTTGTCCCGTTTCGCATCTTGTCTAATTTACCTTTACCCGGAAATTCTCTCGTTACTTGAAAAAATAGTAGGAATCACAAGAAAAATGGGGAATAGAAAGGAAAACGAAAAGGTGAGGTGTGGGCATGTGGATGATGGTTAGTGCGCTAGGATTGGTTGCTTGTGTATGGATCGCGTTCGGTTGGTTCACCATTGGTAATGCAAAGCGACGGGTATGGGGAGGTCTTTTTTCACTCAGTATGACTTGCCTGTTCGCACCGCTCTTCCTCGTGAAACTGGGAGAACAGTATGGATTTGTTGGGATTCAAGTAGGGTTGACCGCTTTATTCGGCGTACTCGCAGGTGCATTTTTCTTTGTGGCACTCGGATGGACAGGACGCCCGGCGAAAGTTCGAAAAGTGAGAACGTTATCGGAAGACCCTGATTTATTTTGAAGCATGACTTACCACTCCTACGGTATAATGCGGTCATAATGATGTTACGAGGGAGTGGGGATCATGAGTGAACTACTCGCCACTTATTTGCTTCACAAATTGAAGTGGGAGCTTCTTGGGAAGACCGTGCTCTTACCAGCCACGGTTATTTACCAAGCTCGTCGGACAGTCCCTGCCCTGAAGGGTTGTCAGTCGGCTAACATCAACAGGTTGATGCTCGCGTTGATGTCACGGTCATGGTGCGCGCCACAAGCACACGTCCATTCGCGGACATCTAATTTTTTCTTCTCGCCTTTTACTCCGCAAGTAGAACAGATCTGCGTCGATGCGTACCAGGGGTCTGCTTTAATCAGTGTTCGTCCGTAGAATCTTGATTTGTATTCGAGTTGCCGGACGAACTCGTACCAACTGACATCCCCGATGGACTTCGCTACCTTGTGATTCTTCATCATGTCCTTCGATGTCAATGTCTCCACGACGATGACTTGGTTCTCGTCAACGATCCGTCTCGACAGTTTGTGAAGGAAGTCCTGGCGTTGGTTGGCGATCTTTTCGTGTTTCTTGGCCAGAAGTAATGTGGCTTTTTCACGATTCGTG
Organism: Exiguobacterium sp. S3; assembly: GCF_018617295.1. GTDB lineage: Bacteria > Bacillota > Bacilli > Exiguobacteriales > Exiguobacteriaceae > Exiguobacterium > Exiguobacterium profundum. The sequence goes on along the minus strand of NZ_JACSJW010000003.1, from coordinate 346,017 downwards.
CTACCGATTTTCTTACGTGACAGCGCCCGCTGTGCTTTCTTGACCTTTTCTTCGGACTTACGAAAAAAACGTGGGTTTTCGATCTTCTCCGAGACCATCGCATCGTTCGTCATGATAGCGAAATGGTCCAAACCGAGATCGATCCCGACCTTGTTCTCGGCTGGGATCCATGGTTCATCGTCCTGTTCGACGAGGAGGGAGACAAAGAACTTGCCTGTCTTGGTCATCGAGACCGTCGCCGACCGGATGACGCCCTCGAACGGGCGATGTTATGTGAACCGCACGAACCCGACCTTCGGCAGCCGAACCTTGCCCGCCTCGATGCGGATCGTACCGCGCTGGTTGTTCGTCGTGTAGGAGGCGCGCGACCGCCGTCTCGATTTGAAGTTCGGGAAGCCGCCCGTCCCGGCGAAGAACTTTGCGAACGCGGTGTCGAGGTTCAGCTTCGCGTTCGCGAGCGCGAGGCTGTCCGCCTCGGCGAGGAAGGGGAACAGGGGCTTGTAGGAGGCGGGTGTCGCCGGTTTCCGTCTCGTTCCGGTCCCCGCTTTCGCCTCCTCGCGGATGGCGATGCGGTCCTCGAGCAGCTTGTTGTAGATGAACCGGGCGCAGCCGATCGTCTTGATGAGGAACTCGGCCTGTACAGGCGTCGGGTGAAGCCTATATTTGTAGCCTTTCAGCATGTCCGTCCCTCTCCCTCCAGCAGATCGTGATATGTCTTCCTCATCCGATACCCGCGGAGGGGGAGGGAGAATCTGACGGAATCACGAACTTTTGTTCGTCATATCTGTCACAGGGGGAAAAGATGTTTGGACCGGGCGATTCATCTCCCACCTACGCTGGGCTTCGCCCCGAGACGCTTAGAGGAGGGAGAATTCTCGCCTACTTCTGTTAAATCGTTAAGGAAAGAATACGTTGTTCGCCAATCGGTCCACCGATTCGACGTCCGGTATCGCTCCACCCAACGTTCGTATAAAGGGAGAAAGCGGCTTCGTTTTTCAGATTGACCGACAGGACGATTTCACGAATGTGAGGGAAATGTTGCTTTACGAACTGCGGAAGTGCTTGGAGTGCCGCTTTAGCGTAGCCTTTCCCTTGGTCCTCATGGTTAATAGCAAAGGCGGAGAAGAGCAAAGCATTCGACTCGGTCGTATAGGAAATGACGCGTTCGTTGTCATGCAGTAAGAACATCCCGACTGGTTTCGATGCGACGATGACAATCGGATGAACGCCATCAGGTAATGGATCATCCATGTCTTTGGGCAGGGTCGTATACTTTTCTTGGTCCGTCGGTAGTACGAACGTATTGAGAATCGATTGATGCGTATCATTTCGATATTCGAGCGTAATTTTCATAAGGAGTCTCCTTCGGGCTTTATTGATTTTCATTCAGAAAGGAGAATTATATGTCGACACAGTTTACATACCGTCAAAATCCACCATTACAAGATTTATACCGCGCGTTTATGAGCGGTTTTTCTGATTATATTATTCCGTTTCAATTTGATGAGCAGACTTTCGAAGATGTTTTTCTTGTTCGTGATCAAAATCAGCCGTCCCGTTCCATTGTAGCCTATGATGGTGAAGAACCTGTCGGTGTCGTGTTAACCGGGATTGCACATCTTGATTCAGGATGGCAGACACGTTGTGGTGGGCTTGCTGTCGCCCCACATGTCCGAAAAGCAGGAGTCGCGACCGAATTGATGAAACGATTTGAAGAGGCGGCAGTAGGCACTCGTTTACTCGAAGTCATTCAAGGCAATGATGCGGCAGTGTCTCTCTATGAACGACTAGGTTACGAAACGACTCGAGAAATTCTCTACTTCCAAGCGGTGTCATTAGAAACGAACGCAGACATGACGTATGAACCGATTCAAACGTTATTTGATGAGTTGTATCCGGCGGCGAGTCACGTTCCGATTTGGCAACGCGATGTGCGCGTGACCCAACAAGCTGCTGAGTTAGTGAAAGTCGTAGAAGGGAATCGAATAGGATTTTTGTTATACCGCGATCACGTCTTGCTCGATGTTTTTGGACAAGCAGAAGAAGCGGAATGGCTATTGCGGGCGGCCGCGAGCCGATCGCCACTTCATGTCACGTTGACATCAGACCGTCCTGAATGGGTCGAAGCGGCACGACGATTGGGATTTGTCCAAGACGAGATTGCCCAATTTGAAATGGTGAAGGACGCTTGATGAAGCGGTTGTTGGTCATCTGTATCATTGCGCTGATTAGTGGAAATACCGCGACCCTGATTGCGCTGACAACAAATCTTTCACCCGACCTGTCGCGAGGTATACTAGTAGTTAGTGTGAGTGTAACACTCCTTTCCATCGGTGGTATCGTCTGGGTGGGATACTATACAAAAAAACGCTAGTGAAATCCTTGTGAAGTGACACTTGAAAATATCACATCATGCTGTCATGTATGACATGAAAATGAAAAACTTCATATATTGAATTTTTTAACCCCCAGTGGTATATTCGCACATGTAGCTTTTTTGAAGCTCATGAATGTATTAATTTGGAGGGTTTATTATATATATGTGGAAACAACTCATCATGACAGCGGGTGTTGGTGTTCTCTTATTCCAAGGACAAATCGCATCTGCCGACAACATGTCCCCGCAAGACCTCGTTCAAACGGAAAAGTCATTGCAACAAACGGAGCAGCAGGTTAAAGATACGAAACAATCCATTCACGCCATTCAAACGAAGTTGAAGCAAGTCGACCATAAGGCGGAGGCATTGCGAGATAAAATTGAAGGAACTTCTAAAGAATTAGAAGAAGTGGAGGAGTCACTCATTCCTGCAGAACAGTCGCTCTTCGCAAAAGTCGTTTCTTCGGTGTTGCCGAGTGCGAAAGCGGAAGCCGCTGAAGCGGAAGAAGCACATCAAGAGCTTGTTGAAAAGAAAAACCAAGCAAATGAAGCATTGGAGCAACTGAAAGAAGAACAAGAGCAAATTGAAGCGACACGTCAAGACGTGAAAGCGTCATATGACGAAAAGTCGAAACAATATAAGAAACAAACGAATCAGTTGAGTGATTTAAAGAAACGGTATGAAGCGATGGCACCCGATCGGTTCTTAATGCCGGCGGAAGGTCGCCTCTCTCAAGGGTTCGGTTCGGCGAGTGGACAGTTCGGATACACATTCCATAACGGTCTCGATATTGCTGCCAAAACAGGTACACCTGTATACGCCGCGGAAGCTGGAAAAGTGACAAAAGTCAGCTCCAGTGGACCTTATGGAAACCACATACAAATCGAACACAACGTAGACGGTCAAAAATGGACGACCGTGTATGCACACTTGCACAAAGTGGATGTCAAGACAGGTCAGTCAGTACGCCAAGGCGAACCGATCGGTCAAATCGGAAACACGGGCAACTCGTCAGGTCCGCACTTACACTTTGAGATTTATAAAGGGGACTACAATTTCTCGGCTAGTTCAGCTGGGAATGCCGTCGACCCGATGAAACTGGCGGAGCGCCTCGGTGGTGCTTCTCCGGTAAAAGCCACGTTTTAAGCAGACAGATGCCCTGAGCCTCTCGAATGAGGTCAGGGCATTTTTTACTGTTCGCGCGTCGGATCGTGGTTGCCTTCGCTGTCGGCAATCGTATCTGAGCTTCCGTAGTCTTCTACTTGGGAGAAGGCGTCCGTTTTTTGACCAGGTTGATCCGTTCCGTCTAACTCTTTGCGTCGAGCTGTCTCATTAGGGTTCAACACGTCTTCTTCAACCGGTCGATCGACTTCATGCGCGTGTTCTTCCTCTTCTTGTGCCCGGGCGTGTTCGATGCAAAGGGTGGCTTCTGGAATGACTTCCAGACGGTCTAGTTCAATGTCTTTCCCACACACCTCACATTGTCCATATGTCCCATTCTGAATGGCTAATAGCGCCTTATCGACGTCACTCAAGAACTCTTCATCGAGCTCATTAAGGGCTTGGTCTCGTTCTCGTAAAAAGAGCTCTTCGCCCGAGTCGGCAGGGTGGTTGTCGTAATGAGAGAGCTCTCCTTCATCATATGTCTCTTCCCGATTATCCATGTATCCTTCGGTTTTTGCTTTTTCTTTCAATAATCGTTTTTTAAACGTTTCGATTTGTTCTTCAGTCAACATATCCATTCACTCTCCAGTTCTCAAGTCATTAATATAAGGTTTCCCATTTTATTTGTGTACAAACCATTTGAAGTGGAATCCCTCATGTCGAGCGATGTTTAGAAAGGGTATGATGAGAATAAAGAGTTCTTTTAAAAAAGGAGGAACGAATCATGAGAAAAGTCGAAGTAGTGAAATACAATCCAGAATGGAATCAAAAGTTTGAAGAAGAGGCTGGTAAATTGAGTCGGTTATTCGAAGAGGAGCTTGTCGCGATCCATCACATTGGAAGTACATCGGTCGAAGGATTGGCGGCAAAACCAATCATCGACATGATGCCGGTCGTACGGGACATCGAACGAGTCGATGACTACACGGAGCGGATGGAGGCACTCGGGTACCGTGGACTTGGTGAATATGGGATTCCGAAGCGTCGCTATTTCCGTAAAGGAGAAGAAGAACGGACGGTTCACGTGCATGTGTTTGAAGAAGGGAATCCGGATGTCATAAGACACCTTGCCTTCCGGGATTACTTGCGAGCTTATCCTGACGTTCGCGATGCGTATGGTGAGCTGAAGCTTCAACTTGCGGCACAGCACCCAGAAGACATGGAAGGATACATTCAAGGAAAGCATGACTGGGTCATCGAGACGGAACGGTTGGCGACGAAGTGGTATAAAGAAAATCAAGACGTGTGAAACCTTTTTATGGAAATGGTCGTATAATACATCAAACCTTGAAGGGGGAGATGTCGTGTGAAACGATTTCTCGGGAAATGTGTGGAATATGCTTTGGCCGCACTTGTTTTCGTCGGTCTGTTCTTTGTCCTCCGCGCGATTGCCGGAGACTCGGACAAAGGGTACATGTTGACATTGCTCGGTACATTTTTTCTCGTCTTACCTAGTTCGCTCTTGATTGGTTACTTTTTGGCCCGTCCGCTTCAACGTCGCCTAAATGGGAAAGAAACGGAGGCTTCGAGTGAGCATACGTTGCGCGGAACTGAAAAACCGCACGGTGTAAACGAAGATCGAAACCATTCAAACTATACCTGATGATGGAGATCACATTTATCCCTACGATTGATGCCCGTCTCATCGCACGGTTGAATCGTTCCATCCATGAGCATCACGTCCATATGAATCCGACCTTTTTTGCGGAGTATGAGGAAGAGAAGATGTACGAAGCCTTTTCGACACTGATTGGAAGACCCGGCCATCACTATATGGTGATGCAGCTTGAAGCAACTCCAATCGGTTACATATGGTTCGAAGAGAAAGTGGGTGAGGCGAACGCGTTTCGTCAAGCTGTTCGCGTGGTGTATGTTCATCACATCAGTATCGACCCCATGTATCAACGGAACGGTTACGGTCGACGTGTGATGGAATGGATGGAGCAATGGGCGCTTGACCACCAATTCAGATCGATTGAACTAGATTACTGGATGAGTAATACGGATGCCGCCTCGTTTTATGGCGAAATCGGGTTCACCCCAAAACGTCAGATTGTTATGAAAAAATTGGAGGAATAACATGATGGAATTACTCACAATTGGATTAGGAATTCTCGGAGTTCTGTCGTTAGGTTGGTTCTTTTATAGTTACTGGCTCGGATATAAGAGTGGCAATATCGTCATGACCCTCGATGAGCACTATACAAAACTAGAAGAGTACGTACCTGCTATCTTGTCGAAACTATACGAAGATGGAAAGAGCGCTCACTACCTTGGCGACCGCAAGTTTGAAGTGGAGGGCAAGCGTTACGTTCTCGTCGAACGGACTGTCCCGATCGGTCATGTTCCAACACAACAGACGGTCCTACAACCAGATCGATCATAATCAGAAAAGGGAGCTCTCTAGTCGAGAGGCTCCCTTTGTTTATTTGACGGCTGGGGGACCGAACCCGCCGCTATGATAATCGCGGAAAGCTTGGCGGATTTCTTCTTCCGTGTTCATCACGAATGGACCATGCGCAATATAGTCTTCGCGAATCGGTTTTCCGGAATAGATGAGCACCCATGTACGCGTCGTGGCCTTCAGTTGAAGTGTGCTCATCGCTTCAGATGTTTCATCGAACGTCAGTGTCGCCACATCAGTTTTACTGAGCGGGATTTTGGAAGACCCAACTTCAATTGAACCAGCGAGTACGTACAAAAAGCTGTTATGATTCGCAGGCAAGATGTGTTCGTATTCGCCACCTTCTTTCAGCGTTATTTCTGTCATCGTGATGGGGACGAGACTTTCCATCGGCCCTTTTACACCCGCGATTTCGCCGGAATAGACACGAAGCTGCCCGCCGTCGAAAGGAACGAGGGGTGCGTCCTCGACGTATACGTTCTGATAGGAAGTGGTTGTTGTTTTTAACGACTTCGGCAAATTCAACCAGAGCTGCAGCGTATGGATCAAATCATCGTCGACCGCTTCTTCGGCGTGTCTAGCGGCCCATCCGGCGTTCATATACTGAACATCACCGGCGTCCAAAATCGAATGTCCCCCATGATTATCAATATGTTCTAGACGACCATCGATGACATACGTGATTGTTTGAAACCCACGATGGGGATGGTCCGAAAACGTCCCACGCTTGAACCAGTCTTCTGCCATCAAAATAAATGGATCGAACTCCTCTTTTTGTTCTGGAGGTAACACCCAGCCCTGTTGCACATGGGGATACCCGTTTTGTCGATAGGAGACGCGCCAATGATGGTTCACGTCACGTATAAATGGATTTGTCACAAAGATTCACTCCTTTCTCTTCCTATCTTCCCAAAAAATATGTCTCATCGTACTATATTTGCTTCATGAATATGCAAAAAGACAGACGCATTCGCATCTGTCAGATTAAGTGTTTTGTTCAAACAGGTTATACCACTTGATGGCATCCTCACGTAGTAGCTTAAAATGGGCGCCTGTCTCTGAATTGGTCACGTACACATCTGCACCATCATAGCTAACATCAAACGTTTGGGCGCATATCCCTTGAAATAGGGTCACATAAGGTGTGGAAGCGGTCTTGCCTGCATAGGCGGTCGCGTTAGCTCGTTTGATGGCGCCAAAAATAAATTCCATTTCATCTTGACCGACATGTTGTAGGAAGGAGGCATCTTTTGATTCCGTTCCAAGGAGTGCCAAGTCATGAAAAATGACATGACGTTGACTACTTAATTTGTCGTGAATTTGTTCACTCAATTCTTTTCCATACAACAACTTAGGTTCATGATACGTCAAGGAGACGTTCTGACGATGGGCCGTTCCGTTTTTCATGAACGTAAAACTGTAGAGTGGATACTCGTGACCCGGTACAAGAACCGAAGGGAGTTGCGGAGCTGTTTTGGCTCCGAACATTTGTGAAATATGCGCTTCTTTCGGTCGCAATACTTCTTGATAGTCATTTTGATCTCGGCTCGTATAAATCGCGTATTGTAACACCTCATCAGACTTTTCTGTCCCGAGCCCGAGTGACAAATAGGGATGCCTTGTTGATTCGACAGGAATGACGAGGCGGTCTTTGGCTTCGGACGATGTAAAGGTCAGTTCAAATTCACCACTGAAAGGCATCGTGATATGGAAAAGTGTATGCTCGATCCCTTTTCTTTCTGGATAGGGCTCATTACCTATCGGCTTTTTCATCTCTTGTGCGAAATGCTCATATTCATGGGGCTCAGCAAATCGGAATTTCGGAACATCCGGATAAGGTTCGGCCGTATATTGAACATCGTTTAAACTTTCAGGAAGCGTGTTAATTTCGGTGGCATATGTGACGGAATCGAGTTGACATTGGACATATGATTTATCTTCGACAGTGAAAAAAGTTGCGGTTGGAAAAGAAGATTCGGTGGCGGCATTAGTCAACGGTTGGTTCAATGTGACCGTCCCGAGCCAATGTCTTTCACCACTTGGAATTCTTTGAATCGCGTTGTCAGGCTGACATAACTCGATAATCGCTGCACGATCCGATTCGGGCATTTCAATTTGTTGTCCGTTTGGTAACAGGGCACGTCCTTGATAATATTCAGGAGCGGGTTGGAGTCGGAGTGCGCGTTCTTCCTCGCATCCGAATAAGAAAAACAGGATGACGAGGGTACTGAAAATCAGGTACTTTTTCACATCGGTACTCTCCTTCGATGAATCACTTTCACCATTCTAGCACCAATTTTTTGTGACTTTAGTCTTAGGAAAATTAATTTGTTATTTCGAAAAAAAATCAAAAAAACCGTCCAACTTGAACTGGACGGGGTATAAAACCATTTATGACTTATTTTTACTTTTTAACTTTTTTTGTATGTCGATTTTTGACGAAAAAACGTTGATATTACGAGACATTGAAAAAAGCCGATTATTCTTCTAAATTATCACTTTATAATTCAGTGGGATTTATTTGATGAAGTTTCCTTCAATCAACATCTCGACCGCGTGCCGCCTTCAAAATTTCGAACCATTCTTCACGAGTGAGGTCGATTTGAAGGGCGTCGACTCCTGTCTGAACGCGCTCGATTTTTCCGGATCCGATAATCGGCATAATGTTCGCAGGGTGTTTGACGAGCCATGCATACACAATCGAATCAATTCCGCTTGCATTGTGACGTGCACGAATTTCCTCGAGTTTTTCACGAAGGGGTGCATACTGTTCATCTTTGAAGAGTTGACCACCGGCTAGTGGACTCCAAGCCATAAGTGGCATTCGTTTTTCGTGACACAAATCGACCGATCCATCCTCAAAATGTTTCAATTGCATCGGAGAGAGTTCGAGTTGATTCGTCACAAGTTGGAATGGAAGGCGAGATTGAAGCAAGTTCTGTGTAGCCGGAACATGGTTAGATACACCGAATTCACGTACTTTACCACTATCGCGCAAGATGATGAAGGCTTCGGCAACTTCATCCGGATTCATCAGCGGATCTGGACGGTGGATGAGTAATGTATCAATGTGGTCAATGGCCAACTCTTTTAATGAACGCTCTGCTTGCGCGATGATATGCTCTTTTGTCGTATCGTAATAATTGAGTGTTTGACCTGGGTTGAATGACCCCGTCAATTTAATTCCTGTCTTTGTGACGATCTCCATTTGATCTCGGAGTTCAGGCTTTAACTTTAAGGCTTCTCCAAATAAACCTTCACATGTGTAACCGCCATAAATGTCTGCATGGTCGAATGTCGTGATGCCAAGCTCGAGACATTGTTCGATGAATGTGAGGCGTTCCTGTGGGGTCATGTCCCAATCAGCGAGACGCCACATTCCATGGACGATGCGTGAGAATGATAATTCTTCTGTCAAAGCGATGCGTTGCATAGTAACTCCTCCTTGGTTGTCAGTCGCTCTCCATTATACGTCTTACGAGAAAAGACGTCACTTGTCACCTACTCAAGCAGTTTTGGCGTCAAATGAGCTTGTATGCGCTATGATGAGAGGGAAGAGAAATAGGAAAGAGGCGTGGCAGATGAGTGACTATGAACAATATGCGGACGTCACCTTCGAACAGGTGGGTGACTCGTTTCAAGTAGCCGCGATGCACCCAGATCTTCGATTACATGGAATTGGACGAAGTGCGGCCGTGTTTCGTTTAAAGGAAAAGAATCGTGTCATTAAAGTGTTCTTTCCAGGCTATGAACAAATCGCAACCGAAGAAGCAGCAATCTATAAAAAACTAAAGGGACTCCCTTACTTTCCGAAGTGCTATGAGTGCGGTGCGTCATATATCGTTATGGATTACATCGAAGGAAAGACGCTATTTGAGTGTCTGACGGAAGGCGTCTGGATTGACCCTTCTTACATCGAGGTAGTGGATGAAGCGCTTCGACAGGCACGGTTATTAGGACTAACGCCATCGGATGTCCACTTGCGTAATATCATTTTGACACCGAACGGACAGATTTTCTTGATTGATTTGGCACGTTTCAGACAAGGGCAACAAATCGATCATCAGTGGGAAGACTTGAAACGAATGTATCGATTATATCGCTATCGTTTCATGCCGAAACAATATGACGAGACATTACTGAATCGAATCGCTTACTTGTATCGCAGGTTCGTGAACGATCCGGATTCTTGAGCCGGATCGTTTTTCTTTTGCCGATTAGGGAACAGGAGTAACGTGTCCGAAATTGCAGAAGAAACGAAAGGGGAATGATGTATGGCTCATCGTATCTATGCGAACGAACTCGAAATGCTCCACGAATGTGTGGAAACGTGCAACTATTGTCTGGAATCTTGTTTAGAAGAAAAAGATGTACAGATGATGGTTGATTGTATCCGACTGGATCGGGAATGTGCCGCTGCCTGTGCGTTTCTTGCGGAAGCGATGACGCGTGATTCGGCATTCGTCCCTGAACTCGCGCGAGCGTGTGCAGTCATCTGTAAAGCATGCGCACAGGAGTGCGGGAAACATAAGCACGCACATTGTCAGGAATGCGCAAGAGTTTGTACAGAATGCGCCTCAATGTGTGACCGCTTGGCCGCATGAGTTGAGTGACCGGTTGATGGGACCGGTCACTTTTTTCGTGTCTTTTGAAGAGGGGATTCGTATAATGAAAAAAACGAAAAGGTGGTATGGGGATGATTCGCAATTGTCGACGAGATGATCTTCAAATGATTTTACATATTTACAATGATGCGATTGTAAACAGTACGGCCGTCTATCACTATCAACCGGTGACGCTCGACAATCGAGTGGCATGGTATGAGGAGAAGAAAGAACAAGATTGTCCAATCATCGTATGGGTCGAGGATGACGTCGTCATGGGGTTTGCGACGTTCGGGCCATTCCGTCCGTGGCCAGCGTACCATTATACGGTCGAGCATTCAGTCTACGTGCATCCCGGTTACCGCGGGAAAGGCATTGGCAACAAACTGTTAAAAGAAATCATCCGTATCGCCGAAGTGAGAGGAATGAAAACGGTGATTGGTGGAATTGACGCATCGAACGTGACGAGTATCCGTGCGCATGAAAAAGTTGGATTCGTTCATTCCGGTACGATTCGAAATGCCGGATATAAATTCGGCAAATGGCTCGATTTATCGTTTTATCAACTTGATTTAGACGGTCCTGCATCGCCTACAGAAGAATGAACGGTCTAGAAAGATGGAGCCACCATACGATATACTGGAACGAGTGAATCGAATGGAGGAAATGGAATGACTGAGTACCCGAATTGCCCTAAATGCCAATCATCTTATGTATACGAGGATGGTCCGTTGCTCGTATGCCCGGAATGTGCATATGAATGGTCACCGCGTGAGGCGGCAGAAGCAGAAGCGGCGTCACAAATCAAAGATGCAAATGGAAATCCGCTTCAAGACGGAGATACCGTCACCGTGATTAAGGATTTAAAAGTGAAAGGGACCTCGCTTGTCGTCAAACAAGGAACGAAAGTGAAGGGGATTCGACTAGTGGAAGGTGACCATGACATCGATTGTAAAATCGAGGGACTTGGTGCGATGAAACTGAAGTCGGAGTTCGTGAAGAAAATCTAAAAAAGTGTTTCGGCGAGTTGCCGAAACACTTTTTGTATTACGAGAAGAACGGTTTGTACTCGCGACGTTCATGCATGACGGACACCCATTGAAGCGTCGTGAACTCTTCGAGTACCCATTCACCGTTGAAGCGTCCGAGGCCAGAGTTTTTCTCGCCTCCGAACGGCATGTGCGGTTCATCGTTGACCGACTGATCGTTGACGTGAATCATGCCAGTTTCGACTTTTCGTGCAAAATTGGTTGCACGGTAAACCGAGCCATGGACGGCACCGCTCAATCCGTACGGTAATTCGTTCGAAAGACGGACAGCCTCTTCGTCATCTTTAAACGAAAGGATGACCGCGACAGGACCGAATATTTCGTTTTTCGCGAGCGGCATGTCATTCGTGACGCCACTGAGGACGGTCGGTTCGAGGACGTTGCCGTCCGCTGTCCCGCCAGTATGAACGGTCGCACCGGCATCAACCGTTTTCTCGATTTGGTCTAAGATGCGATCGACTTGATCGTGGTCGATGAGCGGGCCGACTTGCGTATCTTTTTCATTCGGGTTACCTGCTTTCAACTGTTTAACGCGCTCGACATAACGATTCACGAACTCGTCATGAATCGATTCGGCGACGAGGATTCGGTTCGTCGACATACAGATTTGTCCTTGGTGGAAGAACTTGCTGTAGACGGCTGATTCGACGGCACGGTCGAGGTCGGCATCATCGAGAACGACAAACACGTTATTCCCACCGAGTTCAAGTGCTGTTTTCTTCAACAAACGACCTGCCTTTTCTGCAATCCCTTGACCGACCTCGGTCGAACCTGTGAACGAGATGAGGCGCGGGATTGGGTGTTCGACGATGGCGTCCCCGATTTCAGACCCTCGTCCGACGACAACGTTGAGCACACCTTTTGGAAGTCCTGCTTCTTCGAAGAGGGATGCGAATAGGAGACCACCCGTGACCGGTGTCGCAGTGGCCGGTTTGACGACGACCGTATTTCCGGTTGCAAGAGCTGTCACGATTGAACGGACAGCCAAGTGGAATGGGAAGTTCCATGGGCTGATGATGCCGATGACCCCAAGTGGTTTGCGATATACCCGGTTCTCTTTATTCGGCACAATCGATGGTTTGATGAGCCCATCCATACGGAAAGGGAATGTCGCGGCTTCTTTGATGATGGCCATTGATGCGGCGAACTCACTCTCTGCTTTGATGCGTGTACTACCGGACTCTTTCACGAGCCAATCGACGATAAAGTCTTTGTTGTCCATCGTCAGCTGGGCAAACTTCTCAATCAATTCACGGCGTGCTTGTGGAAGCATGTCGGCCCAGTCTGTCTGAGACGCTTTTGCTGCTTCATAAGCACGATTCAAGTCCTCTTCATCCGCTGATTGAATCGAGAAGAGAGTCTCGTTCGAGAATGGATTAACGTTGTCGATCGACTTCTCGCTTGAGCCATTTACCCACTCGCCATTGATGTACATGTTCGTAAAATCTGTATGCATATTTGAACACTCCTTTATTTTTCTTCACCATAAGAAGTATTCACTTGTTTTAGAAAAATAAACATGTCAATGTTTTGGATTTGGTAAACTTGAATCAATTAAATTCAACAAATTTAGGAGCAGACGATGAAAACTTGCTGTGTGAGTTTATTCCTCTTCGTACCTTGGGCGTTTTTTGTGGCGGCAATGGATTATGTTTGGGGTTTTCCATTTGGATATTTGATTGTACCGATGATCATTTGGTGGGTAACGAAGCAATCTTTGAGACATTTACGAATACGCTTTGTATTAGCTTCCTTGCTTGGATCATATGGTGTGTCGGTTTATTTTGCCTACTTGTTTGAGAACGATTGGGGATACTTCTTCAAGCCGTTAAATCTTATGGGGATTGTTCATATGTGGTCGGTCGTAGTATTGATTGGGGCACTCGTGATTTTAATTTATCGTGGGGCTCAAAAATCAAACGACCATACAATAGAAATTGAAAGGGGAGATCAGTAACATCTCCCTTTTTTGATGTTCGTTTCTACTTCCTGTACAGTTAAGACGAAGAGAGGGGTTAGAAAGAGATATGAAACGTTATGAAGCGATTTTATTTGATATTGATGACACGCTACTAGATTTTAAACAAAGTGAACATGTCGCCTTGGAACAGTTACTTGCATCCTACAACGTCCGGATGACGGATGAGGTGAAGTCGCGCTATGTTGACATCAACACGGGCCTGTGGCGTGCGTTTGAGCGCGGCGAAGTGGACCGGGAAGAAGTGCTCATCGGTCGTCACACGAAACTGTTCGATTCGCTCGGTCTCACGGTGGACGGTCCGCAGGTCGAACAGCAGTATCGGGACTACTTACATGCAGGCGTACACATGATTGACGGTGCGTTAGAGATTGTCCAAACACTGAGCGCGCACTATCCACTCTATATCGTCACAAACGGTGTGACAGAGACGCAATTCAAACGGTTAGAGTCATCTGGACTATTGCCGTACTTCCAAGATGTCTTCGTATCGGATGCGACCGGCTCGCAAAAACCGATGAAACCGTTTTTCGACTACGTCTTCGACCGAATCCCGAATGTAGCGCCAGAGAAAGGTTTGATTATCGGTGACTCGGTCACGGCAGACATCGCCGGTGGGCGGATGTATGGTTTGGATACGTGCTGGTTCAATCCGAACGAAGTGGCTGCGACGATTGAGTCAACGTATGAGATTCGACATTTAAACGAGTTGAAATCGCTACTCTAAGTTCAAGCTGGATTGAGTGAATGAGTTGGCAAACGGTTCGGGAGTTGAGCGAGTATTTCCGGATAAAGCGTGACGTCTTGTAGACGGTCAAGCTTTATCCAACGATAAATCAGGTGATCTCCTTCAGGTCCATAAAAGTCTCCGTCTTGGAGCGGGAGGTCACCGTCTACATAAAAGTACAGTCCAATCTCATGAAACGGCTGATTGTTGTACGTAAATAAGTTCTCGTGCACGAAAGCGAACGTGGTATCAGTCACGTGCATGTTCAACTCTTCATGTAGCTCGCGTGCGAGGGCGGTTGCGGCTTCTTCACCGAGCGTGACGCGCCCCCCGGGTAATGCCCAAAAGTCATCTCGGATGTTTCGGTGAATCAATAAGTGACCGTCTTTCACAAAAATACCAGCAACGCGGTAATTGAAAACGCCGTGTTCAGTAGGAAATACGAGATCCATCTATATCACTTCCAATCATTGTAATCTGTTCTAGTATACCTGAAGGAGGGATCATATGTTTCAACCACATACGCAATATCGAGATGAAAATTTTCGTGACGTGACACTCCGTGACGAAGTGTTGTCACACGTCACGTTCGAGAACTGTCGCTTCACATACGTCGATGCGACGGAACTACAGACGGAACGCTGTCAGTTCATCAACTGCGACTTCACGGATTCAAAATGGAATGCGTCCCGTCATGTCGGGAGTTCATTTTTAAACTGTCAATTCCATGGTGCCAATTTGTTCATGAGTGAGTTTGAGCAATGTAAAATGACGGGATCTTCCTTTGAGGAGAGTCAGTTTGAAGGCGTCCGGGTAACGGAAGGGGATTGGTCATTCGTCAACCTTCGTCACGTGTCGCTCAAGAAGATGGATTGGTCCCACGTTCGTTTGGTCGAGGCGGACCTGTATGGAACGGACTTGACCGAAACGGTTTGGCATCAGGCGGACTTGTCACGGGCGACACTTCAACATGCGGTGTGCCGTGGCGCCGACTTCAGAGGAGCACTTGTCGACGGGGTTGATTTTTCGAACGTGACGTTACAACAAACAAAACTAGACGCGATGCAGGCGATTCAAGTCGCGCGCTCATTGGGGGCGATTGTAGAATGAAACCAGAACAAATCATTGAACAGTTGATTGCGTTCGCAAAAGAACGTGAACAGATTCGAACGGTCGTCTTGAACGGCTCACTCGTCAATCCGAATATCCAACCAGATCCATATCAGGATGTCGACCTTGCCTTTTATGTGGAAGACGTTCAAGCGGTTGCGATTGATCGTTCTTGGATTGACACGTTTGGAGAGGTCTTGATCATGCAGACACCTGAAACGACTGATTCCGGACGACATATAACGTTTTTAGTGCAATATGTGGACGGACATCGGATTGATTTGACGATTCGAAGTGTGGATCAACTTGAAACCATGCTTGAAGCCGACTCGCTCAGTCAAATCATCTTTGACCGAGATCATCATCCGGTCGTCACGCCGTCAGACATGTCGTATCGTGTGAAACGTCCGTCTGCTGACGAGTATGCGGCATGTTGGAATGAGTTTTGGTGGGTGTCACTTTATGTTGTCAAAGGAATCAAACGACACCAGGTGTTATACGCGCTCGACCACCTCGATATCATGCGGAATATGCTCCGTCAGATGATGGAGTGGAACATTGGCTATGCGACGGAATTCTCCGTGAATCTAGGGAAGTCCGGTGACGGGATCCGCGACCATTTGCCAGAAGAGTTATGGGAGATGCTCACGGCAACATACGCTTCAGCTGAGTTGAGTGCCATTGAAGATACACATGATCGATTACAATCACTCTTCTTCTTTTGCGCGCAACGCGTCGCCGAACAAGGCGATTTCGTGTTCCGAGAAGAAGAAGCAAGACGTGTTCGTTCCGCATGTGCAACACTTCGACATTCAAACGATTAATGACGGCGAGAGCCGGGAAACGCTCCTTATAGAGAAAGGAGCGTTTTTTCATGAATCCATACACGACATTTATTGCCCTACTTGTTGGAAGTCTGGTCCTCTTTGTCGGCATTCGTTTAAAGAAATGGCCGATTATTTTGGTTGCGATGCTTCCCCTTGGTCTCGTGGCATTTAATATGTTTTTACTCATCACGGGACGATAGGAAGATTTTCACTTGTCTTTTTGATAAATCGATTTGATGAAGAAGGCACTCGGTAACAAAATACCGATGGCGCCTTCGATGATAGCGAATAATCGGGTTAAACCGACCGGTAACAAATCACCAAAGCCAATCGAAAGTAAAGTGACACCGCTAAAATACAATGAATTTTCCCAAGTCGGTTCGACGGCATTCATGGATTCGAGTGAAGTCACGAGAATGACTGAATCACGAGACAGTGCATAATAAATCAATGTGAATCCTAACATGACACCGAATAGGCTGACGAACAACTGAGTGAACAATCTTCCATCAAATCCTGTTTGCTTGTACGTTCGACGTTTGAAAAACCAAAATACGTTCAAACTGATGAACAGTAAGGCAATCGTCAATAAAATGGTATTCAATCTCTACACATCCTTTTCAGTACGAACAGAGTCACTTACCCATTCCCGTAACGAAGAATAGGAAACGGAATCAGAAAAGGTTTGCAATTGATGAAAAGATTGATAGAATGTGGTCGAAGACGACTGAATTTCATAATGTTTGCCACTAGGGGAGTCGCGTCACGCGGCTGAGATGGACATGGTCCAGACCCTTCGAACCTGATCTAGTTCACGCTAGCGTAGGGAAGTGGGCGAGACGACTCATATGGCTTCACCTAGATATGATTGTTCGAGACGCCGCTTCCGTTATGGGAGGCGGCGTCTTTTTTATCAGTTTATAAGGGGGAGTTATTATGAAATTTACAGATCACTTACGTCAAGAGGCGGATGGATTGTTTGAAGCAAGCTTTCATCACCCATTTGTTCGTTCACTCGGAGAAGGGACGCTCGATGAGAAGAAATTCAGACATTACGTCATGCAAGACTCATACTATTTGAATCAGTTTTCAAAAGTGCAGGCCAAAGGGGCAACCCTCGCTCCGACGATGGAACTATCGAGCCGCTTTTTGACGCATGCGCTACACACGATTGAGGCGGAACTCTCCCTTCATCGAGAGTTCTTTACGATGCTGAACGTGACGGATGTCGAATTGGCGACATTTGAGCCAGCACCGACCGCTTATGCATATGCCCTTCATATGCAACAGGCAGGACCGACTCTCGGGGACGTATTGGCGTCAATCCTTCCGTGTTATTGGGTGTATTACGAGATTGGAGAACGTCTTAAAGACAAGCGTCCTGATCATCCGATTTATTCAGCTTGGATTGCGACGTATGGTTCGGAGTGGTTCCGTGAGCTGGTGGAAGAGCAAATTGATCGTTTGGATGAACTGGCTGGTCAAGCGACAGAAGAAGAGCGCGTGCGCTATACGAAACTATTCTTGAAGAGTTGCTATTACGAAGTCGCTTTTTGGGAAATGGCTTGGACGCTTGAGTCGTGGTCATTGTCGCAGGAGGTCAACCAATGAGACATGAGATTTGGAATGAGATTCGACAGCAGGCGCCATTGATTCACAATATCACGAACACGGTCGTGGCGAACTTTTCGGCGAATGGATTGCTCGCCATCGGCGCCTCTCCTGTCATGGCGGATGCAATCGAAGAAGTAGCGGAGATGACATTCGTGAGCGATGCGCTCGTACTTAACATCGGTACACTTGGAACGATGACGGAAGCGACGATGATTCGCGCAGGTCAGGCTGCGAACGAAGCGGGATGCCCGATTATACTCGACCCGGTCGGTGTCGGAGCGACGTCATTTCGACGAGATGTGGTCGAACGCATTTTGCGTCATGTTCGTGTATCGGTCATTCGAGGGAATGCAGGAGAGATTGCGACATTGATTGGCGTCGATTGGGCGGCTCGTGGTGTCGATGCTGGTGACGGTGCATGCGAGCCTCGACAATTGGCGCTTGAAGCAGCGAGACGATACGGATGTGTCGTGGCCGTGACTGGAAAAGAAGATATGGTAAGCGACGGGAACGTCGTTATGGAAATACATGGCGGGACGAAACGCATGACCGAGACGACCGGTACAGGATGTTTACTCAGTGCAGTGGTAGGGGCTTGCTTAGCAGTCGAAAAGAACACCCTTAAAGCGACGGTGACCGCCATGTCAGGCTACGCCTATTGCGGTGAGTTGGCGAGTGAACGGGCGGAAGGACCGGGAGACTTCCCGATTCACTTTTTAAATGCGCTCCATCAATTGGCACAGCATACCATCCCGACGAATCGAATTGAGGTGTCGACATCATGAGACCTCAAGTGTTGACGATTGCAGGATCTGACTCAGGAGGAGGGGCCGGTATTCAAGCCGATCTTAAAACGTTTCAAGAACTCGGTGTATTCGGGACGAGCGTGTTGACTGCGATTACCGCTCAAAACACACTTGGGGTCCATGGAATCGAGGCGATTTCCACGGAAATGATTATCCGACAAATTGATGCGGTAGCGGATGATTTTAACATCACCGCTTGTAAAACCGGGATGTTGGTAGACGCTGAACGAATTGAAGCGGTAGCGAAGGGGCTCGAACGATATCATTTCGAACATGTAGTAGTCGATCCTGTCATGGTGGCGAAAGGTGGCGCCTCCTTGCTACAGGAAAGTGCAGTCGAAGCACTGCGCACGAAGCTGCTACCACAGGCGACCATCGTGACCCCCAATATTCCTGAAGCAGAAGTGCTGGCAGGAATGGAAATTCGAACCGAGGCAGACCGCATGAAAGCCGCACAGGCGATTCGAGCACTTGGTGTCGATACCGTCATTATCAAAGGTGGGCATACGGATGATGTGGAGGCCGTTGATTTGATTATGAGCGAGACTGAAACGTTCTGTGTAAAAGCGCCTAGAATCCAAACGAAAGATACGCACGGGACGGGATGTACGTTCTCTGCCGCATTGACGGCCGAACTAGCGTATGGGAAGACACTACGCCAAGCCGTCGTAGATGCGAAGCAGTTTATTCATCAGGCGATTGCACATGGATTATCGATTGGACAGGGGCATGGACCGACGAATCATTGGGGACATCGTTTAGCGAAAGAAGAGGTGATTACCGTTGACGTTCTGTACGAAACAAGCGCTCGCTAAGCAGCTTCGCCTTTACTTTGTGTGTGGAACGACGGACGCTTCCGATTTGGTGGCGACCGTCAAAACGGCACTTCGATGTGGTGTGACATGTTTTCAATTTCGCGAAAAAGGTAAAGATGCATTGTATGGAGATAAAAAAGAAGCGATGGCAAGGACGCTCCAACGTCTGTGTCGAGAAACGGGTGTTCCGTTCATCATCAATGACGACGTCGACTTGGCGCTCGCGATTGACGCGGATGGCATTCACGTCGGACAAGACGACTTACCTGCCAAACAGGTTCGAGAACGGCTAGGACCAGATAAATGGTTGGGGGTGTCTGTCCATACGATGGAGGAAGTCAGAACGGCTCTTCCATTTGCAGATTATGTCGGCATTGGTCCGATTCATGAGACGCAAAGTAAACTGGATGCAGGACATGTGCGTGGCACGGAACTGATTCAACAAGTTCGCCATCACTATCCACTGCTTCCGATTGTGGGGATCGGAGGTATTCGTCCAGAGCATGTGCCTTCAATCATTCGTGACGGGGCAGACGGCGTTGCCGTCATTTCTGCCATTGCTTCTGCACCGGATGTAGCAACGGCTACCCGGCGTTTCGCTTGTCTCTGAATTCATTTTTGAGGAGGAAGACAGATGAACGTATTTGTAATCGGTGCAAACGGTCAAATTGGCCATCAATTGGTGGAGAAGTTACACAAGGAAGGAAAGCATCACGTCACGGCGATGGTGCGTAAAGAAGAACAACTCGAGGATTTTAAGTCAAAAGGGTACAATGCGGTACTCGGTGACCTCGAAGGTTCAGTAGATGATTTGCAAAAAGCGATTGATGGAATGGATGTTATCGTATTCGCGGCAGGTTCTGGTGGAAGTACTGGAGCAGACAAGACACTCTTGATCGACCTAGACGGTGCAGCGAAGAGTATCGAAGCAGCACAAGCGAACGGGAACATCAAACACTTCGTCATGGTCAGTGCCTTGAAAGCGGAGGATCGCTCAGCTTGGCCAGATTCGATGAAGCCGTACTACGTAGCGAAGCATCATGCAGATCGTTTACTCGAACAGAGTGGACTCACGTACACGATTGTTCGTCCGGGTGCATTGACAGATGATGCGGGAACGGGCAAAGTGAACACGAAATTCGAGGGAAGTGGAGAGATTCCACGCGAAGACGTCGCATCATTCTTGGTGCATGTCCTTCATAACCATTCAAACGTGCAGAACAAAGCAATTGATTTGATCAAAGGGGATACCCCAATCGAAGAAACGCTATAAGTGTGTGACATCAAAAACGGGATGAGAAAATCATCCCGTTTTTTGTCGCGTTAAAGAGGGAAAAGAACGCAGGATAACGAAATAGAAGAATACGAACAGGTGAGGAGGTTCCGCATGACCGAGATGTTCATTTATCTGGCGGTCTATTTGTTGCCGTCATTTTTACTCGGCTTTTTAGCACTCGATGTCTTTCAACGAAATCCGAATAAAGTCGAGCATCGTTTGCTGAGCCTGTTTGTGTTCGGTTATTCGATGCTCTTCTTGGCTGAATTTGTCCGCCATCTATCGCCGATTGAATACAGTCCGGCACTCATTGCCTATTGGTTTGGGAACGCTGGGATTTTCATTTTTATCTTCTCTGTTCATTTCATATTAAGTATCACAGGCGTCGGCGCAAAGGCACCGAAGTGGTTGTATCCATGGATCGTCTATTTACCATTGATTCCTGTTGTGTTGACGTATGTCCGTCAGGAGAATATCATCAACAGTCAACAGTTTGAACAAGTAGGCATTTGGATTTATCCTGAGTTCAACTCATCGTATTTAACTACGTTGACCGTCGGAAACATTTTTCATCTATTGATTATTGGTCTCATTTTTTATGCATTGAAGCGTGCGGAACGAAGAGAACACCAACGCGTATTGCGCATGCTTTTTTGGACTGCAAATGCCGTACTAATATGGGATATTGTATTCGGCTACTTTCAATTTCGTGGGTTGATCCCACCCTATTCATACATGTATGGGGGGCTTGTTTGGGCGGTAGCATTGGTCGTTGCGATGAATCGTTTAGACTTCTTAACCTCTTATGTAAAACGATATGGGACACTTTATAATTTAAATCCATCCGCCATCTTGTTGATTGACCCGGATGGGAGGGTGGAAAGTGCGAATCCGGCCGCACGCACGCTATTTCATACTGTCCGTGTCGTGAATGAACGGTTTATCGATTTGTTGCCAGAAAAGAAAAAAGCAGAGTGGATGGAACACTACAGCCAACATTTTCGGACACGTAAAAAGTTTATAGAGTTTGAAACGAAGATTATGACAAAGTCTGGGCAAGAGCTTTACGTCGTCATCGATGGTGATTTTGTCGATATCGACCGCACGATTCACGGGATGATTATCATTCGGGATGTCCACTCGTTTAAAGAGGCCGAGCAAACAATCCGATTCTTTGCCTATCATGACCCACTGACGAAGCTGGCGAACCGACGTGCATTTTATGAACGCGCAGACCAGGCGTTGCTTAGTTCCTCGATGCTGTCTTTATTGATTATTGATTTGGACGGTTTTAAAGCAGTCAATGATACGTACGGTCACCAGATTGGAGATTATTTCTTAACTCATTTGGGTGGATTGCTGGAAGCGTCGACACGAGACGTTGGCTTGGCCTCTCGTGTTGGCGGGGATGAGTTTTATATTTATTTAGTGGATTTAACAGAATCGGAAGTGCTTGCATTTATTCACGAACTTCAGATGACGTTAAATCAAAACCCTTACCACACGTCCGATGTGACGATTCCAATCCGTGCGAGTATTGGGGTCAGTCATGCTCCCGACCAAGGAACAAATTTAGACACGTTGATCCATAAAGCGGATCAGGCGATGTATCAGATCAAGCAAGATGGAAAAAATGATTACGCCATCTATGACGAGGCGTTACATGGTCCGAAATAAAGGGAAAATAGTAGTGTTTGATTATGGAGAGGAGGATGCAACATGTCAGAAAGACCATTAGTAACGATGCGCGCCGAAGGAGAAGCCGGAGGCGTTAAGACGACTGTGCGTGTAGGCGATCACACCCCATTTATCGTGGATGAGCCAGAACGACTCGGTGGGACGAACAAGGGACCGAATCCACTCGAGTATCTTCTCGGTGCCCAGTCGTCCTGTACGACCATCATGATTGCCTATGCCGCCCAGGATTTGAACTTTGAGTATGAAGGGGTCGAGTTTGTAACAGAAGGGACGCTCGATCCTCGAGGATTCCAAGGGATGGAAGGTGTCCGAACTTACTTTGAGTCGACACATATGAAAATCGTATTGGATACGACCGAATCGGATGAGCGAATCGAAGCATTAAGGAAGGCTGTCGAGGCACGTTGTCCAATTCATAATCTCATGCATGCAGCAGACGTAGCGATGACGGCAGAATGGACTCGAAAATAAGGATGAGGGCAACCTCATCTTTTTTACATAGAAATCGTGAAAAGAGTACGGAGGGAAGACGAATGCATCACCGACCGATGACGCGTGAATGGGCATGTCAAATTCAAGAATGGACCTATGGAGCTCCTTATGACTTCTATAATCAATCGCCTTCTGAAGAGGGAATCGCCGAGTTGATGACGTATCAGGTGATTGTAGAGGAGCATGAGCTGATTGGATTTTATTGCATCGGTTCCCCGGCTCAAGTGCCCAATTCGACATATCCGTATTGTTTAGAATTTACGGATATCGGGTTGGGGATGCGACCTGATTTGACGGGGAAAGGATATGGAAAATCGCTTGTGACATACGTCATGGAGAGAGCGATGGAACGGGGCAAACCGCTTCGCTTGACGGTCGCCTCCTTCAACGAACGAGCGATTCATCTATACGAAACGGTTGGATTTCGTACCATCACATCATTCGAGCGAAATGAGATTCCGTTTCAAGTGATGGTACGCGATTAACCATATTGTTTCTGATGTGCCTTTTTACGTCGCAAATAATCCTCATCGGCACGAAGTTGATCCCAATATGTTTTGAAGATGCGGGCAGACTCTGCCTTCTCTTCGTCGATTTCGCGCTCATGGAGGTCACCGTCTTCTTTATATTTACGACCACCTTTATAATTGGCATAGCGTCGGGCTCGTGTGTAACCCATTTGGATGAACTTTCGGGACATGTCCATCCCGACGAAATCGTCGTTCGCGCGATACGCTTCAAACAATTCCATGATTTCTTCGGCAGATTGCTTCGCAATCTCAGGCGTCTTAAATCGCCAATGAGGCAAAATTTCACTTTTATACGGTTCGACGAGTAGCACACCTTGTTCGCCACGACCGACCCGGTACAGTTCGGGTTGTTGTCGGAAGTCGATTTCATCAAAATTTAAATCATAGTCAAATGGCATGTTCATTCCTCCTCGCCTAACGTTTCCCATTAGGTCGGTCGAGGAAACAACTTGAAGGAAAAGGACGGGTTGATATGATCACTCTAGAGACAGAACGATTGATTTTACGGGCATTTACGTTAAAAGACGCAGAGGATATGTATCATTATGCAAAAGATGAGCGAGTCGGACCGATGGCGGGTTGGGCACCTCATGAATCGATTGAAGAAACAAGGGACGTCATTCAACTGTTTATCGAGGAAGCAGATGTATGGGCCATCGTCTTGAAAGAGACCGGGCAAGTAATCGGTAGCATCGGGTTACACGACCGAAGACCAGACCCGTCGATTCAACATGATGCACAGCGTGAGATCGGTTATGTGCTCAGTCCAGATTATTGGGGAAATGGTTACGTGCCAGAAGCCGTTCAGGCGATAATCCGATTCGGATTTGAAGCGTTAGGACTAGAACGGATTTGGTGCGGCTATTTCAGCTTCAATGACCAATCGCGACGCGTCGTTGAGAAGTGTGGGTTCACTTATGCGTTCACGAAAACACAAGAATTGACCCGACTCGACGGACGAACGGTAGAAAACCTCGTCCATGTCCAATTAAATCCGACGTTCTCTACACATTGAAGCACGATTTCAATGTGTTTTTTCATGAAATCATAAAAATCCCTTGATATGTAACCGGTTACACATTAAGATGGTTTTGTAAGCGTTTCCAGAACGGAGGATGTCAAATGGCGACCATCAAACAAGTAGCAAAACATGCGAACGTCTCAGTGGCGACCGTATCACGCGTCATGAATAAAAGCGGATATGTGAGCGAAGAGGCGAAAGAAGCGGTCGAAAAGGCGATTGCGGAACTGAATTACGCGCCCAACCGAGTCGCACGTTCGCTCTATAAAAAATCGTCGAACTTGATTGGACTCATCATGCCTGATATTACGAACCCGTTCTTTCCACAGCTGGCTCGGGCGATTGAAGATGTCGCCAATCAACATGGGTATCAAGTCGTCTTGTGCAATACAGACGAACAACTTGAAAAAGAACAGACGTATTTAGTCGCCTTGCAAACGATGCACGTCGATGGCCTGATTATCACCACAAACCATTCGCACAATCCGAATTACGAGACGTTGGATTTACCGATGGTCGCACTTGACCGAATCGTGAAAGCGGGAATCGACGCTGTTGTATCGGATGGATATGAGGGTGGAAAGTTGGCGGCCGACACGCTGTTACAACGTGGTGCGACACGACTGGCACACATTGCCGGACCGGATCATCTCAAAACGGTCAAACGCCGAACCGAAGGATTTGTCGAAGTAGCGGGAGAGAAGCTCGTCGGGATGACCGAGTCCACGTTCACGTTCAAAGACGCCTTGAAAGCGTCTCAAGAACTGTTCGACCATGCTTGGCCATTCGATGGCATTTTCGCAGCGAACGATGTGATTGCAGCCGCCGTATTACAGGAAGCAGTCCGTCGAGACATTCGTGTCCCAGAAGAGCTACAGGTCATCGGATATGACGGGATCGAATTAGGCGAGATGACGTCTCCGCCGCTGACGACCATCGTCCAGCCTATCTATGAGATGGGGCGAGTGGCGACAGAACGATTGCTCGATTTGATTGAGAAAAAAGACACGCGACCGAAAGAGATGTTATTACCGGTCACGTTACTTGAAAGACACACGACAAAGCGGAAGGAGAGATAAAGAATGAAACGCATTGTTGTCATTGGCAGTATATCGATGGATCTTGTCGTCACATCCGACAAACGGCCACAAGCCGGAGAAACGGTCATCGGTGAGTCGTTCCGCACCGTTCCAGGGGGAAAAGGTGCGAACCAAGCGGTCGCTGCCTCCAAATTAGGCGGCACTGTTCAGATGGTCGGTTGCGTGGGAAGTGATCCGTTCGGTCAACAGGTTGTTGAAAACTTCAAACGACACGATGTCGATGTCACGCATGTTCAGATCATACCGGAGGAAGTGACGGGTACGGCCCATATCGTATTAGCAGAAGGGGATAATTCGATTGTCGTCGTCCAATCGGCGAACAAACGAGTCGTTTTCACGGATGAGGAGCTCGAACATTTTCTCGACGAGCAGGCGTTCGTGCTCCTGCAACTCGAAATTCCAATCGAGACGGTAAAACAAGTGACCGCTTACTGTAAAGAGAAAGGGATTCCGGTGCTACTCAATCCGGCACCGTCTCAACCGCTTCCACCAGAAGTGATTGAGGACGTCACGTATTTAACGCCGAACGAACATGAATGCCGTGACTTATTCAACGGAATGTCCGTAGATGATGTTCTCAAACGTTATCCGAACAAGTTACTCGTCACGGAAGGCGTCCATGGCGTTCGATTCCATGACGGACGAGACGTCCGTCATGTGCCAGCCATCCGAGCAAACGTCGTCGACACAACAGGAGCAGGTGACACGTTCAACGGTGCACTCGCTGTCTCCCTCATCGAACAAGACGATTTGGAGACGGCCGTACGGTTTGCCGTAGTCGCATCCGGCATGAGTGTCGAAGACTTCGGTGCACAAGGTGGTATGCCGACACGACAAGATGTACAACAACGATTGGAGCGCGTGTGATGAAAAAACAAGGAATTTTGAATAGTCATTTAGCAAAAATCTTTGCCGACCTCGGGCATACGGATCGCGTCGTCATCGCCGATTGTGGGCTACCGATTCCAGACGGGGTCAAGCGGGTCGATCTTAGTCTCCGCATCGGGGAACCTTCCTTTCTTGAGGTGCTCGATGTCGTCGAATCGGATTTGGTCGTAGAGCGCATCACGATTGCTGAGGAAATCCTCACACACAACTCGACGATTGCGGATTCACTGAAAGAACGGTACACGAGCATCGACATGTGTTCGCATGAAGACTTCAAACGGGAGGTCGCAAAAGCGAAAGTGGTCATTCGAACTGGGGAAGCGACACCTTACGCCAACGTCATCTTACATGCCGGGGTCATTTTTTAAGGGGGGATTCGATGCATATTCAGTTGAAAGGCATCCATAAGTCGTTCGGGCCAGTCTCCGTCTTAAAAGGAGTCGATTTCGAACTGTTGCCTGGAGAGATTCATGCCCTTATGGGCGAGAACGGGGCCGGGAAGTCGACATTGATGAAGGTGATGACCGGTCTGTATGCACAGGATGAAGGCGAGATTCTCATCGACGGCGCGAAACGTCAATTCAAGCACCCAAAAGAAGCGGAGCAAGAAGGCATCGCCTTCATCCATCAGGAGCTCAACATCTTACCGGAGATGACGGTGACAGAAAATCTGTTTTTAGGTCGAGAACTGACGGGACCGTTCGGGATGGTCAAACAGCAGGAAATGACCAGACGTGCCCGAGAATACTTGGCTGAATTGAACGTGTTCATGGATGTCGATGAAGTGGCGCGCAATTTGTCGGTCGGTCAGCAACAGATGATTGAGATTGCCAAGGCGCTCATGACGGATGCGAAGGTCATCGTCATGGATGAA
This sequence comes from Exiguobacterium sp. S3, assembly GCF_018617295.1. Taxonomy (GTDB): domain Bacteria; phylum Bacillota; class Bacilli; order Exiguobacteriales; family Exiguobacteriaceae; genus Exiguobacterium; species Exiguobacterium profundum. Next base: position 318,662 of record NZ_JACSJW010000003.1, on the reverse strand, counting down.
CCGACAGCCGCCTTGACGGATCGTGAAATCCAGGCACTCTTCGCAGTGTCACGGGCCTTACGTGATCAAGGTGTGTCCATCATCTATATCTCACACCGAATGGAAGAAATTTTTGACTTATGTGATCGGATCACGGTACTTCGGGATGGACAATCCATTTCGACTCGCATGATTCAGGACACCTCATTTGAGGAAACGGTGCGCGATATGGTCGGTCGCGAGATTGGAGAACGCTATCCGACGCGTACCGCTACACTTGGGGACGTCGTGATCGAGGTGGATGATTTAATAGGTAACCGGTTCCACAACGTATCGTTCAACGTTCGTGCCGGAGAAATCGTTGGGTTTTCTGGATTGATGGGAGCGGGGCGTACCGAGGTGATGCGTGCGCTATTCGGAGCAGACACCCACAAAGGGGGGGGCATTAAACTGAATGGGAAACCGATTCGAATCAAGACCCCAGCCGACGCCATCAAGCACGGTATCGCGTTTTTGACAGAGGACCGAAAAGGAGAGGGCTTACTCCTCGATTTCTCGCTAAGAGAAAACCTGTCGCTCCCGACACTTGATAAACGAGCAAAAGGATCGGTCATCTCGAAGCAACAGGAGGAGACGTTCGCCGAGACATACTTACAAAAATTGCGGGTCAAACATCATTCGATGGAACAAAAAGTGAAGTCGCTGTCTGGTGGGAATCAACAGAAGGTTGTGCTCGGTAAATGGTTAGGTGTCGAACCGGACGTCTTGATTTTGGATGAACCAACCCGAGGCGTCGACGTCGGTGCTAAGAAAGAGATTTACAATATCATGAGCGATCTCGCGGAATCAGGTGTCGCCATCATCATGGTCTCTTCTGATTTACCGGAAGTGCTTGGGATGAGTGATCGGATCGTTGTCATGCGGGAAGGTGTCGTAACCGGAACGCTCACGAAAGAAGAGGCGACACAAGAAAAAGTAATGACGTATGCGACAGGAGGGCAATGATATGGAATTGAAAGCAACAACTTCGCTGAAGCGCCCGGGTCGACTCGGATGGGGACAAAAATTAGGACCGCTGTTCGGTCTACTCGTCATCGTCGTCGTCGTGACGGCGCTCGAACCAGGATTTTTATCATTAAATAATATCTTTAACGTACTCCGCCAAGTGTCGATCAATGCCTTGATTGCCTTCGGGATGACGTTTGTAATCCTGACAGGGGGCATCGATTTATCGGTCGGTTCGATTTTGGCGCTCGCTTCTGCACTGGTGGCAGGCATGATGGTGGACGGTCAACATGCGGTTATGGCCGTTGCACTCGGCTTGATTGCAGGTGCCGTTCTCGGAGCGTTCAACGGGGCGGTCATCACGTACGGAAAAGTGGCACCGTTCATCGCGACATTGGCTACGATGACCATTTATCGGGGATTGACGCTCGTCTATACGGACGGAAGACCGATTACGGGTCTCGGGAATTCCGGTTGGTTTGAGATGCTCGGACGTGGTTATTTCTGGATCATTCCGGTGCCGGCATTGACGATGCTACTCGCATTCGGTGTCCTTTACTTCATCTTGAAGAAGACGACATTTGGTCGTCATACGTATGCGATTGGTGGGAATGAAGAAGCGGCTAAATTGATGGGGATTGGCGTCAATAAAGTCAAAATCATGATTTATTCGCTATCCGGTATGCTTGCGGCACTCGCTGGCATCATCTTGACGTCACGTCTCAATTCCGCACAACCTACAGCAGGAACATCGTATGAACTCGATGCCATCGCAGCGGTCGTTCTCGGGGGAACGAGTCTTGCGGGTGGTCGCGGCTGGATTGTCGGGACGTTGATTGGGGCGTTGATCATCGGAACATTAAATAACGGATTGAACCTTCTTGGCGTATCATCATTCTTCCAACTCGTCGTAAAAGGTGCAGTTATATTGTTTGCAGTATTGCTTGATCGTCGGCAAAACGCGTAACACGCGAAAGGGGAAAACGGAACATGAAAAAATGGACAGCTTGGCTACTCGCACTGACAATGGTACTGATGGCAGCTTGCTCGACTGAACAACCGGGGTCATCGTCTGAAACGGAAACGAAAGATGGCGATTATGAAATCGGCTTATCGATCTCAACATTGAATAACCCGTTCTTCGTCGCACTGAAAGAAGGCGCAGAAGAACAGGCGAACGAAATGGATGCGACGTTGACGGTAGCGGATGCGCAAAACGACGCGGCGAAGCAAGTGAATGACGTCGAAGATATGATTCAAAAGGGGATGGATTTGATTCTCATCAACCCGACGGATTCAGAAGCGGTCGGCGCGGCAGTACAGGCAGCAAACGATGCGGGCATTCCCGTCATCACGGTAGACCGTAACGCTGAAACAGGGGACGTCGTCGCCCACGTGGCATCAGATAACGTCGCAGGTGGACAGTTGGCGGGTGACTACATGGTCGAACTCGTAGGCGAAGGGCAAAAAGTCGTCGAGCTCGAGGGGATTCCAGGAGCGTCTGCGACACGTGACCGCGGACAAGGATTCAACGAAGCCATCGATGGGAAATTGGAAGTCGTGGCAAAACAATCGGCAAACTTTGACCGTGCAGAAGGATTGACGGTCATGGAGAACATCTTACAGGACAATAAAGACATCGTCGCTGTATTCGCACATAACGATGAGATGGCACTCGGTGCCGTTCAAGCACTCGAAGCGGCTGGAATGAGTGACGTGAAAGTCATCGGATTCGATGCGACAGACGATGCCGTCAAAGCGGTCGAAGGTGGGACGATGGCAGCTACGGTTGCACAAAAGCCCGCTGAGATTGGGAAGTTGGGTGTAGAAGCTGCAATCAATCATCTGAAAGGTGAAACAGTGGAGGAAAACATTCCGGTCGAACTCGAATTAATCAAATAAGTAAGAAGAAACCTCACGATGCCTTGATTTCGGGTAGAGCTCGTGAGGTCATTTTTATTTATATGGGGAAATGAGAAATTGTGTATCGTTGTTCATAGGTTTTAAATAGCTTGCTGTATCACGACGAGTTGGTTCGGAAATGATATTAGTATCTGCACTAACTTGATGAATGACACAATCCTTTTGTTGAACATTTGTGATCATGAAAGCGTTAGTGTCTAAATCTTGTGTTTTTAGTTGATTATAAACTCTTTCAAGCATTGATTGTTTCGTTCCATCTCTGCTAGGCAATAAACGAATGAATTGTTTGGCATTCGAATTGTTCGAAAGTGGCCATAGTCTTTTTCCATCACCGCCAGGTAATAATAGAATCTTCATCGAATGTCCTCTCTTGAAATAGAGTTTCTCATCTATTTCGCCAAACGTCGGACTATCCCTGTCTAATCAAAAAAGAGACAGCCGATTCCGGCTATCTCTTTACAATATAGGGCGAAGCAATGCGCGAACGGGACTTCCATCCCCTTCGACGATTGGGAGAGGGACGGCATTCAAATCGTAATCTCCCGGTAAGATATTGTCTAAAACGAGTCCTTCTAGGATATGCACACCATTTCGTGCTAACGCGTGATGGCCGCTCATCTCTTTACTGTCAATCGCATCAACGGACGGTAAGTCGAGTCCGATCAAGAAGATTCCGAGTTCTCCGAGACGATCGGCAAGAGCGGGTGTCAGTTCAGGAATCGTCTCTGGGAAGACGCTCTTATCGGACCAACCATCCGTTTTTAAGATGAGGCGTTCCACCCCAGTCAAATCGTGACCATCCAAATCAGATGCTTCAATCTTTGCCTTATGCGGTAGATGAATCACACGGGCTGGTCCGATATATACGGACGGATCGAGGTCGATCACGCGCTTCCCATGGTCGTCAAAATGAAACGGTGCATCGATGTGGGTCCCGAGATGTAAACTCAATGTCATCTTCCCGACATTGACCGAACCACTCTCTGCCATCGGCCACGCGATTTCATATGAAAATTTTGTATCTCCCGGCCATGTCGCAACATCGGCATGAAGTGGCTGTGATACATCAATCCAAGTCATTTTGTTCAGCTCCTCTTATAGTGATGTCCGGACCGTCCACAGTTCTGGGAAGAAGCGATGATCGAGCACGCGACGTAAGTAGTTCACGCCAGACGAACCACCTGTCCCCATCTTCTGTCCGATAATGCGTTCCACGGTGCTCATATGGTTAAAGCGCCACATCTGTTGCTGACTCCCGATATCGAGTAGCTTTTCACCGAGCTCATATAAGTCCCAATACGTGTCGACGTCTCGATAGACTTCGACCCATGCCTTCTCGACACTTTCATTCCATTCCCAATCCTGGGTGACATCACGTTCGAGCACGCTCGCATCAATCGATAGACCCCGACGATACATTTCGCGGACGGTCACATCGTAAATACTAGGAGCTTGTAGCGAGCTTTCGAGCAATGGATACAGTTTTTTATCGTGCGCGTAAACACTGAGCGTCCGTGCGTTTTTGAAGCCGAGCGCGAATTCGATTTGTCGGTTCTGGTAAGATTGAAAACCAGAGGACGAGCCGAGTTGGTCTCGGAACTCTAAATACTCGGCCGGCGTCAACGTCGCGAGAACGCCCCATGACTGGATGAGTTGTTGCTGAATCTTCGAGACGCGGGCGAGCATCTTGAACGAACGTTCGAGTTCGCCGTTCGTGATGGCCGTCGTGGCTGCTGTCAATTCATGCAAAATGAGTTTCATCCACAACTCGCTCGTCTGGTGGATGATGATGAACAGCATCTCATCATGATGGTCAGAAAGGCGATGTTGACTTGATAAAATCGGGTCGAGTTGGAGATAGTCCCCGTACGACATGTCTTTTGAGAAATCCGTTTGAATCGATTTTTCTACTTTATGTTCTGTGCGTTCACTCATGACAGTTCCCCCTTATGCGACCACTTCGCGGACGTTCTCGAACGCCTCATATTCTTTGTCGTCCATGATTTTCTTCAACGTCAAGATCACGTCATATACGTCGGTAAACGTATTATATAGGGCGACCGGTGCGAGACGGATGATATTCGGTGCGCGGAAGTCAGGGATGATGTGATGTTTCTTCAACGCTTTACAGATGCGTGCCGCTTCGGGATGCTCGAGGCTCAAATGAGCGCCGCGCTGTCGTGTGTCAGTCGGGCTACCGATGAAGAATCCGTGAGGTGCGAGCATCTCTTCGATCAAATCCATCATATACGTCGTGAGCGCGAGTGATTTTTGACGAATCGCTTCCATCCCGACCTCGTTGAACATCTCAAGCGCGCCAAGCTGAGGGGCAAGACTCATAACGTGTGGTGTTCCGATTTGGAACGCACCGGCATGTTCGGCCGGTGTCATCGTATGGTCCATATCGAACTGTTTATCTTTGCGCGAACCGAACCATCCGGCGAGTCCAGGTGTCGTGCCGAAGTGACGTTCATGAACGAATAAGCCCCCGACCGTTCCCGGACCCCCGTTCAAATGTTTATAGTTGCACCAGTATGCGAAGTCGACACCCCAGTCGTGGAAGTCATGAGGGATGGCGCCGACGGAGTGACAGGCATCGAAGCCGATCAAAATTCCACGCTCGTGTGCCGCTTTCGTTAGACGAGCCATATCTAAAATCTGACCACTCCGATAGAGGACGGTCGGTAATACGATGAGGGCGATTTCGTCAGTCATCGCGGCAATCAAGTCGTCTTCTGCTAAGAAGCGCCCATCTGGACTGTTGACTTGGACGAGGTGCTCTGATGGGTCGAGTCCACGAAGTTCGAGCTGACTCTTCAAGGCGTAAATATCAGACGGGAACGTGAGGGTGTCTGCCAAAATCTTCGTTCGTTTGCCTTCTGGTTTGAAAAACGAAGCGACAAGTTGATGCAAGTTCACGGTCGTCGAACCGGTGACCATTACTTCTTCCGACTTTCCACCGATGAGCGGCGCGTTCAATGCAGCCAGCTCTTCGGACAAGTTGAACCAAGGATGGCGACCGGACATCCAACCATCGATCCCGAGCTCTCTCCAGTCCGCGAGCGATTCAAGGAGCGTACGCTCGGCTCGTTTCGATAAGAGCCCGAGTGAATTCCCATCCATATAAATCCCGTCTTCCGGTAAGTAAAATTCTTCCCGATATGATGCGAGCGGGTCTTGTTTGTCTAGTTGTTGTGCGTAAGCACGTGTGAAATCGTTCATCTCCCCATAATCCCCCTTTAAAGCTTATACGTTGTCAAAATCGTAGCAATCGGACATAAGGAAGTCAACAAACAACGAGATGTCGGCGAGTCAAACTAAAAAACGCTCAAGGATCTTCCCGAGCGTTTAAAAATACAGCTTATTTTATTTTTCGTACGTTCTCTTGTCGGAGTAACTTAAATAATGTGAACACCATCAGCAGAAGAATAATCGTGAAGGGCAAGGCGGAAATCAACGACGCAGTTTGAAGTCCTTCTAAGCCACTCGCAAGCAACAAGACGGCAGCGATTCCTCCTAACAGAACTCCCCAAGCGATTCGAACGGGGAGGGGCGGATTCAAGCTACCGTTCGTCGTCATACTACTGATGATATAGGTGGCAGAATCGGCCGACGTGATCAAGAACGTCAAAATCAAGAGAATCGACAAGACGGACAGGATGAAACTGAATGGGAGCTCGGCAAACGTCACGAACAATGCGCTCGTCACGTCCGCATTGACGGCTTCAGCGATGGAAGTCCCTTCGAATAAATCTAGATGTAGGGCAGTGCCCCCGAATACGGCAATCCAAAGGAGCGCAATGAACGGAGGAACGATGAGGACACCGACGATGAATTCACGAATGGTACGTCCTCGTGAGACACGTGCGACGAACGCTCCGACAAATGGGGACCAGGCGATGGCCCATGCCCAATAAAAGATTGTCCAATCCCGGACCCACGTCCCCTGTTGATACGGTTGTAGACGAAGACTATAGCGAATGAAATTTTGTAAGTAGTCACCTAGACCGAGCGTCAAGGTTTCTAAAATGAAAATGGTAGGACCGGCAAAGAAGACGAAGACCATCAACACGAGTGCGGTACCTAAGTTGATGTTACTCAACCACTTGATGCCACGATCGAGCCCCGTCGTCGTCGATGTTAAAAAGAGAGCGGTCAAGACGACGATGATGGCGACTTGCATCCAAGCGGTGTTCGGGAGCCCGAACACGCTGTTCAGTCCGCCATTGATTTGAAGAACACCTAAACCAAGCGACGTCGCGACACCCATGACGGTGGCAATGACCGCTAAAATATCAATCGTCTGGTTCAACGGTTGTTTGTACGGTCGTTCTTTTATAAGTGGTGAGAGGCTAGTCGAGATGAGCCCGTCCGCATTACGACGAAACTGGAAATAGGCGATGATCAGTCCGACAATCGCAAAGACAGACCATTGACTGACACCCCAATGGAAGAACGAATAGGCCATCGCGAGGCGTGCCCCTTCGACCGTCAATGCCTCCGTATCCGTATAAGGTGGCGTAAAGAAATGACTCATCGGCTCGGCAACACCCCAAAAGACGAGTCCGACACCGAATCCCGCGGAGAATAACATGCCGATCCAAGTAAAGAACGGATATTGAGGGCGATCGTCATCCTTCCCGAGACGGATTTTTCCGTATTTACTGAACGCTAAAAAGACTAAAAAGAGCACAAACAAGAATACGGAAAGTAAATAGAACCAACCGAACGAGCGAGTTGTAAAGTTAAAAATAGATCCTGCGATTGAAGCGAATGATGTTGGGGCAATGGCTCCGAATAGAACGAGTAAGGCGATCAAACTTGCTGAGATGTAAAAGACGCGATTCAAACGTGGCTTTTGTTTAGAATCCTTCATAGATGTCCCCTTTCAAAAAAATTATGTAGCATTAATAAACGGTTCCCTAATCTCCACATTGCAAACAGGAGACGCATTTCATCGTGTTTTGTATAGTTGAATCGGGAAAAGAACCAAAGAGGAGGGAACGATATGAAATTGATTGCGATTGATTTAGACGGGACGCTGTTATCGCGCACAGGCGTGATAACAGAGGCAAACCAGGAGGCGATTCGTCGTCGGCAAGATAATGGTGATATCGTTGCGATTTGTTCAGGACGTTCGATTCATGATATCGAGGAGCTGTTGAAGCGAAGTGACCTCATCTGTCCGATTTTGTCAGGTAACGGAGCAATCGGGTTCTATGAGAACGAGCGAATTTACTATCATGCGATGGATCAGACAATCGTAAATGAACTGTGGGAAATCGCTGATGCGGACGATGCGTACGTTGAATTTTATACGAATGCGGGAGTGAAGGTTCTCCGTTCAGGAAGCGATTTACTGAAGCGGGAACTCGATGAGGTGTTGCCACACGATCAATCGTTCACTCGCGAGTGGGCGGAACGTGAGATTGAAATTCAAAATGAGCAATTCGGTCTGACGTATATGGATTCGATGGCAGACATCGACTTTGCACGAGATGAAGTGTACAAGGTGTTTGTCTATTCGTTCGATCGCCGAAAGCTACACCGGTTGCGTAAAATCTATGAACCACGGAACGATATTTTGATTACGACTGCGGGGTGGACGAAAATTGAAATCGGACATCCTCATGCGAGTAAAGGCGCAGCCTTGAAACAGCTAGCTGAGCATGAACAGATTCCGATGCGTGATGTCGTCGCCATCGGAGACAATCTGAATGATGTGTCGATGTTCGAAGTGGCAGAAATAAGGATTGCGATGGGGAATGCTGTGGATCCGTTAAAAGATTTAAGCACGCATATTACAAAGGATGTGGAAGAGGACGGGGTCGCTTACGCGCTGACGCATTATGTATAAAATGGATTATGGAGAAATCGTGAACGAGGATTGAATCTCACTTAAAACGGATATTGTATACATGTAACCATTCACTTTCTGAAATGAGTCGGGGAACGGGGAGGCACTTTCGTCACCTGTCGCTTATGGATGAAAGGGATGGGCAAAGTCCATATGAACGTGAATCGTGTATTCCAAACGATGATACGTCGGCCTCTGCTTGCCATCGGAGCAAGCATACCAGACAGACTGTTTGTATACGGAATTCCACATGATCCGCGTCAGAAGTGGACATCATAGGTGCCAAGTCCTCTCGTGCCCATTCGATCAAAATGTCTATGAGTCACCTATTCGATTTCATGTTTTCGAATGAAAAACAATTGGTGAACCAATGGACGATGAACGGATTGGAATGATGCGTCACGTTGGCTTGGACATCTCTAGTCGAACCAAATCATGGATGGGACGGTCAATCGAGCAAGGGCTTGGTTGGATGAAAGTCCGGGGACTAGAGAATCAAGAAAAGCGCCGAGTGAGGGCGCTTTTCTTGTGGTATCCTATTGAGTGAATGCAACCGATGGAGGGATCATATGCCAAAGCTATATTGGTTCGGAACGTTCCTTAGTGGAGTGATTCTTTTGACAACGGGAACGATGGAAGGTCTTTACCGCATACTCCCAATTGGGTTGATGGTTATCGCGGTCATCGGCTATTTCATACAGATTCGATTCGAGCAAAAGAAGCGGCGCCCTTGATTGGGTGCCGCTTCTCTATATTAGGTTATAAAGATTCGAGCAAACGTGTCATCACGTCATCGATTTCTTTTTGCAATGCATCAACTTGTCGTTGTAACGCCATCAATTCATCAAGGTCATCCAATTCATTCATCCGTTGGAGCAGTGCCCGATGTTCTGTCTCTAATTGGGTTAGGTGAGTTTCCTCATCAACCGTAGATGGAGCAGGTTTCGTCTGCTTCAGCGATTTTGATTGTTTGATGTGTTCCGTTTTAGGTTCATCTTTCGATTCCTGTCCACGTTTGTCGAGGGCATAGGCGACGTTACCTTCGAAACGTGTCATCGTCCCGTCGAGCCAATACGTGATAGGGAACAGCTTATTCAAGAAGTAGCGGTCATGGGAAGCCGTAACGACCGTTCCAGGGAAACGTTCGAGTGCCTCTTCAAGTGCCTCTCTCGATTCGATATCGAGGTGGTTCGTCGGCTCATCTAGGACAAGGACATTGATTTCTTCATGGACGAGGATGGCAAGCATGAGTCGCATCTTCTCCCCGCCGCTCAAATTCGTGACCGGTTTAAACACACTCGCGCCGTAAAACAGAAATTGAGCGAGAAGGTGTCTCGCTTTGCCTTCATCGACTGCGATCCGGTCCCGAAACGCCTCGATTAAGCGATGAGATTCGTCGAATGTGATGTGTTGCGATAGATAGCCGATTTTGGCTTGGTCGGCTCGCCTTACGGTTCCGGCTTGCGGGATAACTTCACCGAGCAATATTTTCAAAAGCGAAGACTTTCCACTCCCGTTCGGTCCGACGATGGCGACGCGTTCCCCGTACCCTGTGTAGAAGTGCACGTCTTCAAATAGAGGACGATCATAGATAAGTGTCATATCATTTACTTCGAAGACGTCGCGCCCGGTTCGCCCGTTCGTCGTGAACTGGATATTCGGTTGCTCGGCTTCGAGTTGTGGTCGCTTGATTCGTTCAATTCGTTCGAGAGCCTTTTCCATCGATTTGGCGCGACGATAAAACTTTTCATTCGGCGGATTGCCCTCGTTGGCCCATTGCCGCAACTGCCGGATCGTTTCCTTCATTTTTTTGATTTTCTTCTGTTGCTCCGTGTAAGCGTGAAACTGGTCAAGCAACTGTTTTTCTTTTTGGGCAACGAAGTCCGTATAATTCCCGGGATAACTCGTCAATTCTCCATCCTCGCACTCGACGATTCGTGTGGCGACCGCATCTAAGAAGACCCGGTCATGGGAGACGATGAGGAGCGCTGAATCGTAATCCTGTAAATAGGATTCGAGCCAAGTCATCGCTTCTAAATCTAGATGGTTCGTCGGTTCGTCCAAAATGAGTAGCTCTGGTTCCTGAAGGAGTGCTAAGGCGAGACCGATTTTTGTACGCTCGCCCCCGCTTAGCGTATCGAACGGTTGGTCCACGAATGAGGTCAATTTGAGTCCATCAATCATTGCGCTGATTTTTGACTCGTAGACATATCCACCCGCATGTTCGAATTGTTCTTGAATGGCACCGTATGATTCGAGAAGGCGTTCGAGCTGTTCGGACGTCGCCATCTCTTGCTCGAGGGAAGACATTTTTTCACTCATGCGAGTCACTTCCTCAAAAGCAGTATAGAGGACGTCACGACCACTGCGTCCAGGGTAGTCAGGAAGCTGCACCAAATAGCCGATAGAGAGTCGTTGTCGGCGGTAAATCGTACCGGCGTCATGCTCTTCAGAGCCGACAAGGATTCGTAACAGCGTCGTTTTGCCACTGCCGTTTCGGCCGACAAGACCGACTCGTTCGTTTTCGTTCATGAATAAATTCGCATCTGTGAGAACGGCGTGCCCGCCGTATTGTTTTTGAATGTGTTGAAGATCGATCAACATAATAGGTTCCTCCTAAGGTTAGGGCCTATCAAAAAAACCGAACGCAAAGAAGCGCTCGGTTTAGAAAGAGAGAGGCGCTTTGTCGTATATTCAGCAATGTCTAAAAAAGGACAGACGGGTCCCTTGATTAAGCGACATCGTGAAAAATCGCACGCAAAATGTACAAATGTTCAGTTGTCCAATGCGTACGTCCGACAAATTTCACCTTTCTCCCTCCTTTCATTCATCCATATCTTGATTGTAAGCGTTTTTCTTACGACTGACAATGAAAATAAATGAAAATAAAGGAAATGGAACCAAGGATGTCGTATATAGTCGCCATCGAGGAGGCGAAGAAATGAGGAAAGAATGGCTAGGAGCACTCAGTTTGACCCTTGCGGCGAGTATATGGGGCGGGATGTATGTGGTCAGTAAGTATGCACTCGCATATATTGAACCGTTCACGTTCGTCTGGTTACGATACGCTGTTGCATTTATGGTCTTATTCGTCGTTTGGTTTCGGTTTGGACGAGAATCGATTCGAAGGGCAGATTGGAAATGGATCGGACTTGTCGGTGTCATCGGATACGTTGCCTCGATTTCGTTTCAATTTATCGGAACGAAGCTATCGGATGCACATACCGGGTCTCTTGTGACCGCAGCGACGCCAGCTTTCATGGTGTTATTTGCCCGAATCCTATTGAAAGAACGACTGACTCCTGTCAAGATTGGAGCACTTGGGCTGGCAACGGTCGGTGTTCTCATCGTCGTCGGTTGGGAAGGGGAAGGGACGTATCGAGTAGGCAGTTTCATACTTGTTCTAGCTGCCGTGACGTGGGCACTCATGTCCATTTATGTGAAAATCGGGACGCAGACCTTATCGACTTTGACACTGACGACGTTTGCGATTGGAGTTGCCTGGTTGTTGATGACGCCTTTGATGAGTATAGAGGTCATGCAAAACGGCTTTCCAGAATTGAATGGTGTCCTTTGGCTCAGTGTTCTCTATATCGGTGTCGTATCGACGGCAGGAGCGTTTTTCTTTTGGAACAAAGGACTCGAGTTGATGGATGCGAGTGTCGGGTCACTCTTTTTCTTCTTTCAACCCTTGGTTGGTGGGACGCTCGGGTGGCTCGTTTTGAACGAAACGCTCCATCTGAATTTCTTTATCGGTGCCGGTTGTATCATGACGGCTGTGACGTGGTCGACGTTTGCGGAACGAAGACAACAACTGCCCACTTCAGAACGAAATCTTTGACGACAAAACGGACGCCCTCATGTTTAGAGGGCGTCCGTTTTTGATTAAAAGCCACGATGCTCGAGTTTGTCTTGTTCGCGCTTCATTTCGAGTTCAAGACGCTGGATGGCAAGTTTCTCTTCTTCAATCTTCAAGCGACGTTCTTCGACACTTGATTTCTTCATCTTGATGATTGTATCTGAACCGATTGCGGCGACAACAATGACCATGATGTAGAAAAAGAAATCCATATGTATCCTCCTTTAGTTGATTAAGTTCGTGACAAGCCGTTGTGTCTCAAGCGCAACACGACCGTCTGTTGAAATCGCTGTATCATCGATGAGTGCGGAAATGAAGTGGTCAATCGCGCCTTGGAATCCTCGTTGCACGAGTGTCGTGTCCCATGAACCGAACGTTTCGACTTCATGCCGACCTTGCTTGAAACGATGTAGCGTGACCATCTCTTCGATGGACAATCGTTCCCCATCCCGTACAATCGAGACGTGCTCATGGTTCGCTCCGGACGTGCGATGCATCGATGTCGTGTGCATTCCGTGCTCGTCTTGCCATACGTGGCGGGCGAATCGCAGCTCATGCTTTTCATTGACGTCGACGTGACCCGAGACGAGTGTGAGCTCATTACCAGCGAGGAAACGTAATGTATCAATGACATGTAAGTAATCATCGAGTAAGGTGAAGGTCGCATCCTTAGGGCCGACATCGTTCTCGCGATGTTTTACCACATCAATCATGTGGACAGAGGACTCGCTTTGAAGACGCATATACATCGGAGCGAAACGTCGATTGAACCCGACCATCAATTTACGCCCAAGACGTTCGGCTTGAATGACGAGCTGCTCCGCTTCCTCGATTGTTTCGGCGAGAGGCTTATCTACATAAACATCGACGCCGTGCTCTAATAAATACGATACGATGTCATAATGGGTTTCAGTTGAACTATGTACGAACGCTGCATCGATGGATGAGGCGAGTTCATTCAACGTGTCGAACGAGGTCATTCGATACGTTTGGCAAATCATGTCTCGCTTAGATGTGTTGGGGGAAAAGGCACCGACCACCTCGATTCGAGGATGAATCGAAAGGATGGGTAAATACGCTTTTTGAGCGATATTTCCAAGTCCGACAATACCGATTTTTGGTTTTTGCATCCCATTCACTCCTTTGGTTCATCATATCAAAAAACCGGACAACGAATGTGTCCGGTTCAAGAATTAAAGACTAGCACTTAAGACGATTTCACCTTGTGGCGTCTCATTTCCGCGATTCGGTTCTTTTGTGACGGCGACGGTATCCCAGTCGACGTCGACTTCATCCGAGTCGAGTGTGTAGATGACCGTCCCGTTCCCTTTATCATCGGTGACGAAAGCGCCGGTCGGAATCGGGGCACCATCTTTTAAGAGCCATACTTGATACACCTCATTGGCATCGAGTGAGGCTAGGCCGTTCGTTTGGACGATCAGTTGTGTCGTTCCGTCCTGCTCTGCAAGATAAGCGGTTCCTTCAGACTCACCTTCAAGTGGGATTGATTCGGTCAGTGTGATGCCAGGGGCATCAGGCTGATTGGTAAGCAAATATCCATTCCCGATTAAGGAGAGGAGGAGTGCCGCTGCTAAAGCGACCATTCCCCAGACCGGTACGTTCCGTTTCTTCTTCTGTTTGAACGGTGTCGCCGGTGGAACTGATGCAGAAGTGTCGGTTATTATGACGGGTTCATTGTCTCCTTCTTCTTCGAATACACGATCGAGGACACGTGCTTTCATGCCTCGGGGTGGCTCAGTCGGAGTAGACAAGAACGCGACGCCACCGACAAGAGCTTCAAGTTGTTCGAGCTCTTCTTGACAGTCTTTACACGTTGCCAGATGTTGTTCAAATTTCATTCGTTCTTCTTCCGTTAAATGTTGGTTGAAGTAGTCAATCAATTGGTCGCATGCGTTCATTGTTCTACCTCCTTTCCGATGAATTCATGGGATAACTGTTTCCTCAGTTGCCTTAGCGCCAGTCGAATCCTTCCTTTTACCGTTCCGAGCGGGATGCCGCATGCATCAGCAATTTTTTGCTGGCTCAATCCTTGAAAATACATGAGTCGAACGACCTGCTGTTGTTCGGCTGGTAATGTGGCCATGGCTGTCTCGATTTGGGCGCGCTCTTCTTGCCACTCGACTTCTTTCTCGACGGACGGTGAGTCGGAAGGGATGGCCTCAGCGTAAGATTCATCTAATTGTAAATCCGGTTTACGCTTCCGAATTAAATCAATGGCCACATGACGGCTCATTGTGAAGAGCCAAGAACGAAATTTTCCTTTTGACTCATCGTAAACGCCTCCGCCACGCCAGAGCTTGATGAATACTTCTTGCATGGCTTCTTCGGCCAAATCACGATCTTTTGTCAGTTGTAGGACAAATGCGTATAAAATGCGTTCGTATCGATCATACAATATTTCGAGCGCTTCTTTGTCCTTTTTCCTGACACGCTCATATAACTCTAAGTCAGTCATAACATACTCCTTTGCGCAGAAGGGATGTCCCTTGTATTGATCTAACGTATAAAATCGAAAAATGGATGCCTATTTTGTGTGACTATTTATTGAACATGTCACTGCTTGATCCGGAAGCTTCGAATAGATGAATAATCTTAATTTCTCTGAAAGCTGGTACGTGATGAAGCTTAGTCCAATCGCCGTCATCAGCATCAAGCCAATCGCAGTTAAGGGAGAGCTCATCGTCGTCCATAAGAAGTATGTGCGAATGCCAAAAAGAAAAGCAAATACAATAAAAAATCCGGTAATCAAGCTACTCATTTGGCAATAAGCTCGAGAGATTCGTGAAATCATAAGATGCCTCCTTTGTTTCATTGTACTATAGGAGGAAGAGAAAACGATAAGGAGACGATATCATGAAGCGATTTACGAATGAGGGACACATCCTCATATGTTTTGATTTTGATGAGACCTACTTTCCTCATGCATGTACACCGGAACAATTGGCATCCGTTCGTCGGCTCGAAGATTTTTTGGAACAATATTCCCATCGATTTTCAACGATGTGGGTGACAGGTAGTTCACTCAAATCGCTACGTGAAAAAGTTGAACAGGCAAACCTTCGCTTTTGGCCTCACCGTATCGCTTCAAGTTTAGGTACGGAATTGTATCATATTGACGTAGACGGAACGTTTTCTTTAGAAGAATCCTATCAAGCGTTATTCCCGAGTGATTTTATATCTCGTGTGGAACGTGTTGCGTCACAGATTGAACAGATGCGGATTGAACTAGAAGCGCAACCGGGTTTTGGGACGAGTCCTTGGATCCGTAGCTATTACATCCGTGACCAAATCGGGTCTTGGAGCGAAACGCTTCGCATGCTAGCTGATCAAGAAGGGATTGCTGTCAACATCAGCCAATGCAATCCGCAAGCGGGTGATCCGATGGATGCATGGGATATTGATTTTTATCCAATGCATGCCGGAAAAGAATCGAGTGTTCGATATGTATGCACCACTGCTTCCTTCTTACGCAAAGAAACATATGCGTTCGGCGACAGTGGGAATGACCTTGGGATGTTAGCGCATGTAGGGAAAGGCTATTTAGTGGGCAATGCGACCGAACAGGCAAAACAGATGTATCCGGAGATGACAACAAAACCTTATGCAGAAGGGATTTTAGAAGTATTGGAATCTGATTTGTCCTCTTTCATATAGTGCATGATTTCCTCTAATGAACGGATGAGGGTCGCACGAATCGTTTCGGAATGTGGATTGAAGTGAAGACGTTGTTGCCAAATCCGACAAAATAAATCGGTCAAGGCCGCCTCTGCAGTTGCAGGATGGTCATTCAGATGAAGCGCATATCGATAAAGTAGTTTTTCATAGCGTGAGTATAAATGTTCTAAGGCTTGGCGATTTTTAAGACGAACTTGATCGACCAGGCGTTCATCGAGTGTAGGAAGCATATGCAACTCCTTTCGTATGGAATGAAGGTTTCAACGATAAAAGAATCAGGAACTTTACTCAGATAAAGCATCCTCTCTGTTCTTTCACTCATTTGCTCCCATTTAAACCAAGGAATATGAAGAATTGCGGTCGAATATGCATGCCCCTCAACGATTCAAAAAGTGTGATAACAATTCGGACAAGTTTGTGCGTCTCCCGGCGCGCGTTTGAATGATGTTTTACACTTCGGACAAGTGACGGTTTCGCTCTGTTGATTAAACAAACTGCCACGATTGAATAAAATGTTGCGAAGGTTTGGTAACGCGAGCGCAGCGAAAATCATTGCCCCGAATAAAAAGGCAGCCAAGATCAGTAATAATACATAAGTCATCGGTTTTTTCCTCTCTCATTTGATTTCCTTCATCATAATCGAAATTTGAATCAGCGAACAGCTTATCAATAGAAATGAGAACAAATGTTCTGTATAATGAAGACAAAGGAGGGAAAACAGGATGAGAGAAGAATTGTTACGATGGATGCGTTCGGGACAAGTCACAGAAATGGTGTATGTCGATCGACATGGGACATTTTCAGAGCGGCGGGTCAAACTGATTAAAGTGCAAGGGGAGTACGTGGTGGCATGGGATTTGAATAAACAAGCGAGACGAACGTTTCGAATCGAGCAAGTTCTTGCCTGTCTTCCCATCAACGGACGATTTAGAAAGCGAAAGGCGGAGATTGGATGATTGCCTTACCAACGTTAGCAGCGCCAGCTAAAAGGGCACTAGTCGCTAAAGGAATCGAGTCTCTGCATGAATTGTGTCCCTATACACGCCGTGAGGTTGCGAGTTGGCATGGAATCGGACCGAATGCCCTTTTTGTCCTTGAGGCGGAGCTACTAAAACACAATTTAGCATTCAAAATGGAGGAACCTAGTACGTGAGTGAAACGTCTAGGTTTTTTTTGTGAAGTGATTGCTTTCCTTTGAAAACGGGAAGTAATATATTTGTCATCTCAATTGCCGTTAAAATCTAGTAACATGACGATAAGGTTTTATGAACCTAGCGACACCCATGAGAAAGGACGTACACAGCATGAGAACGAAACGTTTATCCGCCATTTTACAAAATGAGATGGATGACATTTTTGATCCATGGGTGACCGGAGTCGAAACCGATTCCAGGAAGGTCAGTTCAGGGAATGTCTTTATTTGCATTCGCGGCTATACGGTTGACGGTCATAAGTTCGCAGAAGACGCCGTCGCCAACGGTGCGAGTGCGGTCATCTCAGAATATCCACTCGATCTCGATGTACCGAATGTGGTTGTTGCCGATACGAAACAGACGGCAGGAGCGGTTGCGAGTGTATTTTATGATCACCCCTCTCATCGGATGCGTATATACGGTGTGACAGGAACGAATGGAAAAACTACGACAGCGACATTGACTTATGACTTGTTGCGTCTTTCAGGACGTCGTGCCGGAATCGTTAGTACGATTGGCGCGCGTTTTCATAATCAAACGGTTGAGACAGCCAATACGACACCAGAAGCCGTCGTCTTACATCGCATCTTAGCAGAGATGGTCGATGCAGGCGTCACGGATTGCGTACTCGAGGTATCATCGCATGCCTTAATGGAAGGTCGCGTAGCGGGAATACACTTTCATGCTGCTGCGTTTACGAATTTGACGCATGATCATTTAGACTATCATCGTTCGATGGATGAGTATGCCCGGGCCAAAGCGCGATTGTTTGAACAGGTGGAAGTGACGAACGGTGAGGCGATTGTGTTAAATGCGGAAGATCCGGCTAGTCATGTCATGGCTGAGTTTGCGCCGACACGTCAAGCCATTATGTATAGTACAAAAGAGGAAATCGAAGCCGACATCCAAGTGATTTGGCGTGAAGAGACGGTACTCGTCAGGATGAAGGAGTTCAAGCTCGAAGTGCCCGTTCGGTTCATGGGGGCGTTCAATGCGGCGAACTTAGCAGCGGCAATCGGACTTGTGTCGACTTCCGATATGGCGCTACGGACCATTGTTTCAAATGTTCCAGGACTCACCTTGCCAAAAGGGCGGTTGGAACGTTTAGCTACAGAGGATGCTGAGATTTATATCGACTATGCCCACACAC
>NZ_JACSJW010000020.1:0-343 GCF_018617295.1 Exiguobacterium sp. S3 | reverse complement strand
AACAAGGTAGCCGTATCGGAAGGTGCGGCTGGATCACCTCCTTTCTAAGGAAAATGCCCATGTGGCATTGCCCATCGTTCAGTTTTGAGAGACCAAAACCTCTCTAAGAGGGCCTATAGCTCAGCCGGTTAGAGCGCACGCCTGATAAGCGTGAGGTCGGTGGTTCGAGTCCACTTAGGCCCACCATTTTTATGAACAATTCTAATACGGGGCCTTAGCTCAGCTGGGAGAGCGCCTGCCTTGCACGCAGGAGGTCAGCGGTTCGATCCCGCTAGGCTCCACTTTTGTTCCTTGAAAACTGAAGATTCATCAAGACATCAAAAACCAATTTCACATATGGTCC
>NZ_JACSJW010000019.1:0-408 GCF_018617295.1 Exiguobacterium sp. S3 | reverse complement strand
GAAGAAAAATGCGACTGAGCCGTTAAAAGTCGACCCGGTCACGGGGCAATCCCAGTTGGATGACGATTATTTTGCGATCGAGACGAGACTCGAACAGATCGTCCGGAAGAAAGTCTCGTTGGACATGGACGTCTCTTTACATAAAAAACTGAAACAAATCGCTCTACAGAACGATTTGAAACTATACCAGTTGGTAGAGAAAGTGCTGAAAGAGTATACTCAAAGGAAGCTAACTGAATAGGAGAAGTGATGGAAATGTTGTTGACCCTCAAGTTGTTTGAGGAACGGTATGAGAAGATCATGGGGGAGTCATCTTTACCTAGACGAGACATTCGTTTGGGGGAGTTGATGGAGGAAATGGAGAAGACATTTCAAATCCCCGTGTTGAAAAATACTGACTGGGAGAGT
>NZ_JACSJW010000018.1:0-771 GCF_018617295.1 Exiguobacterium sp. S3 | reverse complement strand
TATAGCTCTTAAATTGACGAAGCTTGCGCTTCATTCAAAAATTGTAAAACTTATTTTTGCCTCATCGTTCAGTTTTCAAAGTTCGTCTGTAAAAAAATAAAATTGGTGGAGCCTAGCGGGATCGAACCGCTGACCTCCTGCGTGCAAGGCAGGCGCTCTCCCAGCTGAGCTAAGGCCCCAATATAAGTGATGATGGTCGGGAAGACAGGATTCGAACCTGCGACCCCTTGGTCCCAAACCAAGTGCTCTACCAAGCTGAGCTACTTCCCGTCTAAAAATGGTGCACCCTGAGAGATTCGAACTCCCGGCCTTTAGATTCGTAGTCTAACGCTCTATCCAGCTGAGCTAAGGGTGCGAGACGAATAATCATCATGGGAAAATATTAATGGTACCGAGGGCCGGACTTGAACCGGCACGAGGAAACCCTCGCAGGATTTTAAGTCCTGTGCGTCTACCAATTCCGCCACCCCGGCAAGGTATAATTTCTAGCGGTAGACTTTTTAAAAAGATCAAATGGTGCCGGCGAAAGGATTCGAACCCTCGACCCTCTGATTACAAGTCAGATGCTCTACCAACTGAGCTACACCGGCAGGTGTAAATGGTGGAGGATGACGGGATCGAACCGCCGACCCCCTGCTTGTAAGGCAGGTGCTCTCCCAGCTGAGCTAATCCTCCAATATGTAGCCTGGCAACGTCCTATCCTCACAGGGGGAGATCCCCCAACTACTTTCGGCGCTGAGACGCTTAACTTCCGTGTTCGGCATGGGAACG
>NZ_JACSJW010000017.1:0-899 GCF_018617295.1 Exiguobacterium sp. S3 | reverse complement strand
CCGTTCCCATGCCGAACACGGAAGTTAAGCGTCTCAGCGCCGAAAGTAGTTGGGGGATCTCCCCCTGTGAGGATAGGACGTTGCCAGGCTTTATTTTTTTAAAAAAGTTATTGACTTTACATAGAATGACCTTTAAAATAGGTAAAGTCGATATGACTTAAAACGGTCTCGTGGTGTAGGGGTTAACATGTCTGCCTGTCACGCAGAAGATCGCGGGTTCGAATCCCGTCGAGACCGCCATTTTTAATTTAATACGTATGGCTTTGTAGCTCAGTTGGTAGAGCAAAGGACTGAAAATCCTTGTGTCGGCGGTTCGATTCCGTCCAAAGCCACCATATAACACGCCGGTGTAGCTCAGTTGGTAGAGCATCTGACTTGTAATCAGAGGGTCGAGGGTTCGAATCCTTTCGCCGGCACCATTTTTTCATGGCGGTTGTGGCGAAGTGGTTAACGCACCGGATTGTGATTCCGGCATTCGAGGGTTCAATTCCCTTCAGCCGCCCCATTAAAATTTAATGAGCCATTAGCTCAGTTGGTAGAGCATCTGACTTTTAATCAGAGGGTCGCAGGTTCGAGCCCTGCATGGCTCACCATTTCTCATTATTTTTTATTCAATACGTAATTTCACATGCGGGTGTGGCGGAATTGGTAGACGCGCTAGACTTAGGATCTAGTGTCTTTGACGTGGGGGTTCGAGTCCCTTCACCCGCATCTCTAAATACTTATGCGGAAGTAGTTCAGTGGTAGAATACGACCTTGCCAAGGTCGGGGTCGCGGGTTCGAATCCCGTCTTCCGCTCCATCTTAATACGCGGTCGTGGCGGAATCGGTAGACGCGCTAGGTTGAGGGCCTAGTGGTGGTTAACACCGTGGAGGTTCAAGTCCTCTCGACCGCACCAT
>NZ_JACSJW010000016.1:0-2202 GCF_018617295.1 Exiguobacterium sp. S3 | reverse complement strand
TATAAATGATACTTTTAATGTGTCCTAAAGTGATGGGATAAGAATGTACAATTTTGTCTCCTTCTCGCATACTTGTTCACGAGGTGAACGACTATGCAAATTCAATTAAACGTAGACACGACGTTCCAGGTGAACGAACTAACGGACCTACAGAAATTCAACGACATGATGGAGACGATGAACATGAAAATCAATAAGAGCCAACTCGCTAGAGAAATGGGGGTCGACCGCAGGACGGTCAATAAATATCTCAATGGCTACCGAAAGCCTGATAGAAGAAACCGTGAATCCGTGATTGACGCCTACTATCCGATCATCCGGGCCCTCCTATCGGAGGACTCGAAACAACGCTTCTATTATCGACGCGTCCTTTGGCAGTACCTGAAGGACAATCACGGGCTGGATTGCGCGGCATCGACGTTCAGGGCATACATCAAACGGCATCCCGAGTTCAGCGCTTATTTTAACGAGAACAAAAAAGTGCCCGCCATCGGGCAACATGTCCGTTTCGAGACAGCCCCCGGCAAACAGGCACAGCTGGACTGGAAAGAGTCCATCCGTTACGAGACACGGGACGGTGAAAGAATCGAGGTGAACGTGGCGGTACTCTTACTCTCTTATTCCCGCTTTCGTTTCTTCCACCTCAGCCTGTCAAAATCGCAAGACGTCGTCCTCTCATTTCTGACACAGGCCTTCGAAAAATTGGACGGAGTTCCTGATGAGCTCGTGACGGACAACATGAGCACCGTCATGACCGAAGCGAGAACGAGATATGGCGAGGGTGTCGTGAACCGTCGGTTCGAGGAGTTCGCAAAGGATTTCGGTTTCCAGGTGAAACCTTGCATCGCCGGGCGGCCGCAGACGAAAGGGAAGGTCGAGGCACCGATGAAAATCTTGGACGAGATTCACGCCTACCAGGGCAAATATAATCTCGAGGAGCTGCACGATTACATCGAGAGACTGTGTGAGCGAATCAATAACGAGGTCCATCAGGGTACCGGGAAGATTCCGATTCTGGAGCTCCAAAAAGAAAAGAACCTCCTACTCCAGCTACCAACTGAACGAGTAAGAGATTCCTATCGCATCAAGCACGTCCGGGCCAAGGTGAACCACTCCAACATGGTTTCGTACCGTTCGAACCAGTATTCCGTACCGATCGGATATGAGGGCGAACGGGTAGCGCTCGAGGTCCATGACGACTACTTGTGGATTTATCATAACACGAAACCCATCGCACAACATCGCCTCACCGGCAACAAACTGAACTATCTGGAACATCATTATCTTCAGCAGCTGAGTCAGACGGTCGGGGAGCACGGCGGCATCGACGAGATGGCTCGACGCAATCTACAGCTCATGAACGAGAGGTACCGATCATGAGGGAGACGAACAGTTATAAGCAACTACGGGAGAACCTCTTGTCGCTCAACCTCAATCAAATGGCACTCCACCTCGACGAGGTGCTAGACTTCGGCATTCAGAGCGGGGCATCATTGACCGAGGTGCTTGTCAAGCTCACGAATCACGAAATCGACATCCAAGAGCAACAGAAGACACATCGGATGATCAGATCGGCGGCGCTACCAAGCCCCAAAAGACTCGACACGTTCGACTTCTCATTCCAGCCGTCGCTGAACCGAGATCAAATCGCAGACCTCCACTCGCTCCGTTTCATCGAACGAAACGAGAACGTGGTGTTCCTTGGTCCTAGCGGTGTCGGGAAGACACATCTCGCGACCTCGATTGGTGTCGAGGCGGCGCTGGCACGGCATAGCACGTATTTCACAAAGTGTCACGACCTCATCCAAAAACTGCGCATCGCAAAACAGGAGAACCGACTGGAAACCAAACTGAAACATTTCGCCAGATATAGGCTGTTGATCATCGACGAGATCGGGTATCTCCCGATCGACGCAGAGGACGCAAAAATTTTCTTCCAGCTGATTGACCAACGGTACGAAAAAAAGAGCACAATCCTAACCACTAACATCAATTTCGGTTCGTGGGAGGAAGTGTTCGTAGACCCGAAACTGGCAAACGCCATCTTGGACCGGATTCTTCACCATGCGACTGTCGTGCCGATATCCGGGGACTCATATCGATTGAAGGACCACCGGACGGAACAAACGGCGTCTGACGAAACCGACAATATTGAACATTATTAAACGAGCAAAATTGTACATAAAAAAGTTGACATTTATA
>NZ_JACSJW010000015.1:0-3405 GCF_018617295.1 Exiguobacterium sp. S3 | reverse complement strand
TAATTTTTATAGTTTGGGCGATATGATCGTCCTATCTATATAGGCTTTCTAATTGCGTTTTATCCAAGTAAAAGCAAAAAAAAAAAAAAATCATGGACGTTGGGACGAAGTCCCGGCTATGCTTTTATGCCTTATATGTATTTGTTCGCGATTTGACGACAAAAAAATCAAAATGGCACAAAAAAGAGCCCGCTGCTCAATGCAGGGGCTTCTTTTTTGTCTTAAAATGCCTTGCAATCGCATTTTAAGATTCTTCTGATTCGCTATTCTCTTGTCCATTACTATCGTCATAGTAATTCAAGATTAAGCTCTTTTTATGCTCTGATCCTTTCATCATGATGAGTGGCGATACCTGCCAAACTCCATTCTGAACTTTTGTGATGAATTTGTGCTCTTGAAGTTTTTTCATGATTTTTGCGATTGTAGGTTCTGAAACGTTTGCGTCTTTAGCGATCTTCTTATAAGTCCCTACAAAAGTGTTGTTGGCTTGTTCTGTATTCCGAAGTATGTAGACGAGTACATCCATTTGCTTCGATTCAGCAAGTCCAAGAATGTGAAGAAAATCCATCAAGTAGACTTTCCAAAATTGCTGTTGTCCATATGCTCTTTTGGTAATTTGTTCTGCTTGAATTTTTTCTCCAGTTTCGACGTCAATATAAGTCTTTTGCTTAGTTCCTAGTAATGTTTGGGTATCAGAATGATACTGCATATTTTTATCCATGTTTTACCTCCTTTCTCTCAATTTACTTAATCATATGTTAAGTGAAAAAGAAAGTAAAGATTTATTTCCACTAACGTATCTTTAAGTGGGCACTAACGCCTAGTTAAGTAACTAAAAGTCCAAAAAACGTTGATATATAAGGGTTTATACTACTTTTTAATAAAAATAGCTCTCTTCTATAATCAAGGGCGCTTTTTAAAGCGCAAGGGACGGGTCGTATTTTCTTCGAAAATCTCCACCCTTTCACCCTTGCCCTTCAAAATTCCGGTCAGTTGGTGATTGGCACCGAGCCAAGCAACCAAACGATGGTGTTAAGGTGACGGCTCGGAATGAATATTGTACCGACCGGAATCGCTTGTTTGGTCGTTCGAGTGCGACTGATCTTGCAGCAGTCGTGACCGACAAGACCTGTGGGGGTCAACCCCCACATGCCCCCGCCCGATACCAGCCCCCAAACGATGGGAAGGGCCAAGTTCAAAAGCGGAAGTGCTTTAGAAGCCCTCAGAGCGATTCTGAGGGCTTGGACGGCGTGGAGCCGTCCTTGATTGAGCGGAGCAGGGGCAAACCCCTCAGAAGCGAAATATGGGCGTCTGAGGTGGGTCAACGGTAGCGGAACGAGCTTGCGAGTGAGCATAAGGAGTTGACGCACTGCACGATCCACCCTCATTTGGGTTTTGCCGTTCCCACGGCGAAACCTGCCCCCCGGCGAGGGAGCCCCTCGGGATCGAGGGGTTGGGGAGTCGAGTTCTTGACCTTGTGATGCAGGGCATCACCCGTCGCCAGACGGCAATCTTTACCCTCGGAGAGCGTACCTTTACGAAGTAAAGTATAGTACGCTATACTACACCTACAACACAACCGAAAAAGGAGACTCCCAAGCCTATGTCTAAACTCGTCTGTCGTATGGCAAAAGTGAAGAAAAATGATATTAGGGGCTATCAGATCCACAACCTAAGAGAACTCAAAAGCAACACGAATCCCGACATAGATCCGACCCGCTCCCATCTCAACAAGGACTTCATCAACGACCAACCGATCAACTTCAAGAAAAAATGGGAGAAACGCATTGAGGAAGGATACACCCTAAAACGTGCAATTCGGGATGATGCGACTCGATACAATGAATTCATCATCGGATCGGACAAGGAATTCTTCGATAAATTGGACCAAAGCGAGAAGGATCGATTCTTCAAGACTGCCACTGACTTCTTCACTGAACGATATGGGAAAGAGAACGTCCTGTACTCAATTGCCCATTATGACGAGTTGAGAGGTGCTGGCGCTCATGCTCATGTCGCTGTCGTGCCGTTGAAAGATGGAAAACTGACCGGCAAAGAAGTATTCGATCGCAAAGAACTTCGGTATTTGCAGGAAGAACTACCGAAAGCCCTTCAACGAGCAGGCTTCGATATTGAGCGTGGCCGTGAAGGTTCGAAGGCTCAACATATCGAGATGGCTACGCTGAAAATGACGGAAGCAGAGAAAGCCGCGAAGTTGGCGAAAGAAGAGACGATCTATGCTCAACAACATCTCGAATTGCTGAACGAAGAGATCGAGACGAAAACGGCTGCACTCGACAAGATCGAAGAGATTGAGAGTGTCGAGTACCAGGAGAAACGGACATGGTACGGCAAGAAGACGGATCAAGTGATCGTGGATCATGCCGACTTCGATCAGATCAAGCAGTTGGCTGAAGATCATGAAAAGCTGAAGACTGAACTCGTTCATGTGAATCAAGAGCATCGAAATCTCCAAGAGAAGTACGAGAACTTGGAGAAAGAGAAGGATCGGTACGCCGATCAGAGCCAGAAGTTGGGACTGGAACTCCATAATCACAAGACGGACGTGGAGCGGATCGTCAAACTCGAGACGAAGAGAGAACGAGACGCATTGATGGCGGAAGCGAAGGGTTTGGTCGAAAAAGCGAAGGATATAGCCAAGAAGAACATCGACAAAAGTCGACAAGAAGTACGGTCAATGGAATTTAAGGTCAAAGATGCTGACGAACGAGTGGATCACGTTTATGCCGTTCTTGACGACAAGAACAAGGAAATCGAGACGAAAGATCGGCAGATCAAGAAGCTGTCCGATGAACTGGAACTGCTGAAACAATCGTTCGAGAAATACAAATCCCAAACAAAAGGTCAGATCGAGAGAGCGATCAAAGAGACGACTAAATTCGTGAAGAGAGCCGTGATGAAGGCGAATCACGAGTGGATCAAGACGAATCTCGGTTCCAAAGCCACGGTGGATCATTCACTTGCTGACAAAGAGATTGGGCAGCGAAGTGAAGAAATTCAACATGAACTGATCCAGAAGGAACAGAATAGATTGGATCGTGATAACGGAATTGAACGATAAATCAAGATAAGGGGGGCAATAATGCCCCTCCTTTATTTTACTGCGACAGTAAGAATGAGCGTAAAGATGCCAATTAAAACAGCCATAGAACCAAAGAACACATTCACAAATAGATTAATCATTTCTGGTTTGGTCATTCGAACTCCCTCCTTTCAGCAGGTCTTAATTAAATAAAGCGTTGAAGTTCAAAGTTCACTCCAAATTGTTTATGGGTCGCTTCGAAGCGACATTTTTTAATTTTTATAGTTTGGGCGATATGATCGTCCTATCTATATAGGCTTTCTAATTGCGTTTTATCCAAGTAAAAGCAAAAAAAAAAAAAA
>NZ_JACSJW010000014.1:0-4370 GCF_018617295.1 Exiguobacterium sp. S3 | reverse complement strand
CGATCGCAAAATAATCGTCATCCAACTGGGATTGCCCCGTGACCGGGTCGACTTTTAACGGCTCAGTCGCATTTTTCTTCGGTTTCGGCGTACGGACACGACTCGATTGCACAAAATCGAGCACTTTCTTGTCCGCATTCGGATGGCTGCGGTCGATGTGCCACCGTTTGGTCCGTTGGTCGAACGTCGCACCAGCCGACTTCAACGCCTCGCGAAGCTTCTCCTTGCCCACTGGCGCGTGTTCTTTCGCCAAATCGAGGAACTTCATGTCCTCGTTCAACTTGGTCACCTCAAAGATCGTCAGTTCCATGTTCTTCATAGCCACACATCTTCCTTCCTAACTTTTAACTAACCTTCCCTCTTACCTTCTTAATTCTCCACATTCGGGGCTAATCCCTTCTTGTTTTTCCTTCTGGATCGCCCTGGCATCCTGTCGGATGTCTCGGGCGATCCTCTCCAGGTCTTCCTTCTCTCTGCTGAACGCACTTCGCTACGGCGTTTACGCCTTCGCTCGCTTGTCGGGGCACATACGGAACACGTCGCCAGACTACGCTAGGCTCGTATTCCTCGTGCCACATACTAACTTGCATCTTCTACTGCTTCCTCGCTGATCTGTTTGCTCTTTGTTCTTTTCTTTTTAGAACTTGGAAAGAAAAAGACTTGAAACCAAAGAGCGCACCGGGCATACTCCGGTAGGGAAGATAGGAAACGGCTGGATGGGCAGACTAACCCCTTTGAAAAAGGATGCGGTTAAAATCTGCCCACCACGTTCTCCGTCTAGTGCAAGACGAGGTATCCGTATGTCTAGGCGTTCCAAGACTCCGGGGTGTCTCAACCCCGACATGTGACTCGCTGCGCTCTTATCGCGCACACAAGGCGTTTCCACGCCCTACCTTGCTGCCTTTCGGCGACTCGTCACATAACCCACTATACGACGGCCAGAGCCGTCATATGTCGTGTCACAGCAATCATACAGCCGCTTACTAGAAAATCTCCTACAGTTTGTCGTAGGGCTGTCTACAGTCGTACCATATGACCCCGTTTGAACCTCCATATATTAAACGATCTTTACCATATTCCGTTTGGGAACTTAGGCTATGTACAGGGCTTTCCGTCCTTCCCCTGCTAACGTCACATCACGTGCTGGAACTGCGGTGATGACCGATCCATTTTACTGCGTCGGCTGGATGAACCTACTCGTTTAGAGAGCGAGTGCGGACCTCTTTTATATGTAAGACCAAAACAAAAAGGACATCATTCAGTAGCGTGTTTCGTGAAACTCGCTACTGAATGATGTCCTTTTATATACCAAAAACCTTGAAGTTACTAAGGTAAATTAGTATGATAAGTTCATCTAAGTTAGGTGCGTACCTGCTATGTACCCCTAACCTTCAATAGCGATGTCTCTTACACACCGCTATACAAAAGCGTCACTTCGATGATCATCAACCCGTTTGGCGACAGGTTGGTAGGAGAAGTGGCGTTTTTTGTTGTTCCGTCCGTATTTTGTTACTGATTATTCTACCTCTACATAGATATGATGACAATAAAATATTTCTTCTTACTGCATCGTTTTTCTATTTCGCTTGTCACGGATCTTCATGTAAATTGCATATATCAACCCTAGATAGGCCACCACGGTACCGAAATAAAATAGATAGTCGACCCAAGGCTCAGAGTACGGAAATCTAGTGAATTGATAACTCATAAGCGTAAAAAATACACTCATGAACAACATATGACCAACATCTCTAAAGTTCTTTTTAACCGTATCAATAATCAATTCATTCACCTCTTGTTTGAAGATTCTGATAATACAAATATAGCATAAAGAGATGTATTATTTTGCCTTTTCGTAAAACCTTTAGCTAAAGCCGTTGCTTTTTCCGACCGTGCGGGCGACCATAAAAATACTGCCTGACAAGTGTCAGTATGTAAATGGGCACTCCTTATCTTCGATATCTCGTGAAGGGACGAAAACAACATGCAGCGACCACGAATGACCAAGCCGAATGACATACCAAAACTACTCACGATCGCCGACCTTCCTCTTCGTTGGGATATGCCAAGACAAAGTCTACACGACAAAAAAGGAGAGAACAAATTCCCTCTCCCAGTACAATATGTCGCGAACAATCGGACGGCACTCTTCCTCGAAAGCGACATCATCGAATACGAAAAAGAGAATCCGTACATCAGGACAAGAGCACAACGAGAAGCGCGTCGGAATTTCATTTTCAAGTTATACATGGACGCGAATGAAGAATAAAAAAGTGGCACATTTCGTGCCACTTTCGTGTTTTCACTGGCACATTTCGTGCCGTTTTTGGACTTTTGACGATATCATGGAAACCCCAGGCTCTGCCTGGGCTATCACGGAAAGTGATAGCAGTTTCCCCTTATGCTCTTTGAACTGTTTTATTTAAACTTTTACAGATCTAGAGAAAGCGACTTCTCGATATAATTTTATGATTTCTTCATCGTCTTTTTCGCTCAAGATAGTTTTCATCACAGAGATTTTAAATGTTTTCTCCATGTCGATCATCAAAATCGACAACAATAAATCTCTCTGTTTGACAGAAGTTCTTCCCATGATGTCTTCGTATTGTGTACGGAAGTCTTGAATCTCCAGATACATTTACCTCACTTCTTTCTTGTGGATTCATCCATCTAGAAGTGTTTCACCCTTCGTTCAAATCACCTTTTTCTCAAACGTCGTGCAGTAAATGGTCGTGAAATATAAGGTACTCCCCCTTCTCTTTTGTTACTCATATTATCGTCCGAATACAAATGGCGTTAGAGGGATTTTTACTCTGAAACCGAATATCTCATTAGGCTTATAAATGAATAGCAAAAGGAGTGAGGACGTTGAAAAAGTCGATTCTGGTGACCGGGGCGACAGGTAACGTCGGACGGTATGTGGCAAAGTATTTACAGGAAAACGATGCGGACATCGTGGTCGCCGGTAATCGAGTCGAGGAGTTAGAGGAACGATTCCCCGGGGCGCGACACGTCAAGTTAGATTTCGAGGACCCCGCCACGTTCGACGCAGCATTAGAGCATGTCGACCGTGTCTTTCTCATGCGCCCCCCTCAAATCGGGGATGCCGAGGTGTTCCGACCGTTCATCGATGCGATGAGGTCGCATTCAATCCGTCTCGTCTCCTTCCTCTCCTTGATGGGTGTCGAACGAAACCCGTTCCCTCCCCATCACAAAATCGAGAAGATGATCGAAGAGGCTGGGATCCCTTACGCCCACATCCGGCCAGGGTTCTTCATGCAAAACCTCACCGGCGTCCACGCCGAGGAAATCCGGAAGGATGACGAAATTTTCATCCCGGCAGGGAACAGCAAGGTGAGCTTCATCGATGCTGAGGATATCGGGAAAGCGATTGCCCACATCCTCAGCGACCCCGAAGGGCACCAAGGGACCGCCTATACATTGACGGGTCCGGAGGCGCTCGATTACGTGGATATCGCCAACCAACTGACCATTCTGACCGGAAGACGGATCACCTATGCCAAACCAGGGATGATTCACTATCGTTCACGCTATATCAACGAGAGAGGACTCAATCCGGCGTATGTGAACGTGACGATCGCGCTCTACATGATGACCCGACTGGGGACGGCCAAGGCGGTCACCGACGACTTCATTCGTTTGACGGGGGAGCCGCCGAGAACATTCTTCGAATTCGCCCGAGACCACCGGAATGATTTCGGTTGAAATAGAGAAAAAACGAGTGATTTCACAAAAAAAGTTTGTGAAATCACTCGTTTTCGAGTTTATTTTTAGACTTTGGCTTAAAACGGTCCCTTACGTTGCGTGGAGTTTTCATTTCACGCAACGTAAGGTTTTTTAGTTCAACCAGGACTTCCACATGCGTTCATGGAGATCGCGCACTTCCGGGTTCACTTTTTCCCACTCTCCGTCTTCATAGCATGGAATACCGAACACCTTCTCCATCTCATACATCAATTCCAACAGACAGGCTCCTCGTTCTGTCGAAGGGGGGTGCTTCATAAGATCCTCATAGCGTACCTCGAACTCGATCAGGGTCGCCTTCAAGTGTCTCGCCTCCGTATGTCATGGGATCACTCAGTTCTCGAGTGGCGAATCAATTTATATAAAGTGCTGACTTCGATGTTCTCACTTTCCCAAATCGGATTGTCATCAATCGGGATATCAAATGACTCCTCTATCTCCTGCATTAGAAGAAGAAGATAGGCATCTCGCTCTATAGATGGTGGCAATTTGAGAATTTCTCGGAATCGCGTCTCGTACTCGATTAATGGCATCCTCACGCCTCTCCACCTGCCTTTAAAAGACTCTGGAGTTTGAAACCCGTTGATATAAATCGACGATCTCCG
>NZ_JACSJW010000013.1:1765-4750 GCF_018617295.1 Exiguobacterium sp. S3 | reverse complement strand
AGGGCTTGTTCCCTGAAAACTGAGGATTCATCAACACAAACCATTAGACTAGATCAAAGCCTCGACCGATTAGTATCATTCAGCTCCACGTGTCGCCACGCTTCCACCCATGACCTATCTACCTCATCGTCTCTGAGGGGTCTTTCTTGATTGCTCAAAGGGAAATCTCATCTCGGAGGGGGCTTCATGCTTAGATGCTTTCAGCACTTATCCCGTCCGCACGTAGCTACCCAGCGGTGCTCCTGGCGGAACAACTGGTACACCAGCGGTGCGTCCATCCCGGTCCTCTCGTACTAAGGACAGCTCTCCTCAAATTTCCTGCGCCCACGACGGATAGGGACCGAACTGTCTCACGACGTTCTGAACCCAGCTCGCGTACCGCTTTAATGGGCGAACAGCCCAACCCTTGGGACCTACTCCAGCCCCAGGATGCGATGAGCCGACATCGAGGTGCCAAACCTCCCCGTCGATGTGGACTCTTGGGGGAGATCAGCCTGTTATCCCCAGGGTAGCTTTTATCCGTTGAGCGATGGCCCTTCCATGCGGAACCACCGGATCACTAAGCCCGACTTTCGTCCCTGCTCGACTTGTAGGTCTCGCAGTCAAGCTCCCTTCTGCCTTTGCACTCTTCGAATGATTTCCAACCATTCTGAGGGAACCTTTGGGCGCCTCCGTTACTGTTTAGGAGGCGACCGCCCCAGTCAAACTACCCGCCTGACACGGTCCTCCAGCCGGATCACGGCTGCGAGTTAGAGACTCTATACGCAAAGGGTGGTATCCCAAGGGTGTCTCCACCGAAGCTGGCGCTCCGGCTTCACAAACTCCCACCTATCCTGTACATCGCGTACAAAGCCTCAATATCAGGCTGTAGTAAAGCTCCATGGGGTCTTTCCGTCCTGTCGCGGGTAACCTGCATCTTCACAGGTACTATGATTTCACCGGGTCTCTCGTTGAGACAGTGCCCAAATCGTTACGCCTTTCGTGCGGGTCGGAACTTACCCGACAAGGAATTTCGCTACCTTAGGACCGTTATAGTTACGGCCGCCGTTTACTGGGGCTTCGGTTCAGTGCTTCTCTTGCGATGACACATCCCCTTAACCTTCCAGCACCGGGCAGGCGTCAGCCCCTATACTTCATCTTGCGATTTAGCAGAGACCTGTGTTTTTGCTAAACAGTCGTTTGGGCCTATTCACTGCGGCTTATGTTGCCATAAGCGTCCCTTCTCCCGAAGTTACGGGACCATTTTGCCGAGTTCCTTAACGAGAGTTATCCCGCGCGTCTTAGAATTCTCATCTCGCCTACCTGTGTCGGTTTGCGGTACTGGCGCCGACCTCCTCACTAGAGGCTTTTCTTGGCAGCGTGAAATCCGGTGCTTCGCCCTACGGGCTCCACGTCACAGCTCAACCTTGTATGCCGGGCGGATTTGCCAACCCGACGGCCTCGCTGCTTGTCCGTGCACTTCCAGTCGCACGGTCACCTTATCCTTCTGCGTCCCCCCATCGTTCAAACGGTGGTACGGCGGTACAGGAATATCGACCTGTTGTCCATCGCCTACGCCTTTCGGCCTCGGCTTAGGTCCAGACTAACCCTGAGCGGACGAGCCTTCCTCAGGAAACCTTAGGCTTTCGACGGAGGGGATTCTCACCCCTCTTTTCGCTACTCACACCGGCATTCTCACTTCCAAGCGCTCCACGGCTCCTCACGATACCGCTTCACTGCTGCTTGGAACGCTCTCCTACCATCCCTTACGGGATCCATAGCTTCGGTGGTATGTTTAGCCCCGTTACATTTTCGGCGCGGCGCCACTCGACTAGTGAGCTATTACGCACTCTTTGAATGGTGGCTGCTTCTAAGCCAACATCCTAGTTGTCTGTGCAGCGCCACATCCTTTTCCACTTAACATACACTTGGGGACCTTAGCTGATGGTCTGGGCTGTTTCCCTCTCGACTACGGATCTTATCACTCGCAGTCTGACTCCCGAGTACAAGTTGCTGGCATTCGGAGTTTGACTGAATTCGGTAACCCTGTGGGGGCCCCTAGTCCAATCAGTGCTCTACCTCCAGAACTCTTCACCTCGAGGCTAGCCCTAAAGCTATTTCGGAGAGAACCAGCTATCTCCAGGTTCGATTGGCATTTCACCGCTACCCACACCTCATCCCCGCACTTTTCAACGTGCGTGGGTTCGGACCTCCAGTCAGTGTTACCTGACCTTCATCCTGGACATGGGTAGATCACCTGGTTTCGGGTCTACGACGACGGACTGATGCGCCCTGTTCAGACTCGCTTTCGCTGCGGCTCCGCCTCATCGGCTTAACCTCGCCCGCCATCGTAACTCGCCGGTTCATTCTACAAAAGGCACGCCATCACCCGTGAACGGGCTCTGACTACTTGTAGGCATACGGTTTCAGGATCTCTTTCACTCCCCTTCCGGGGTGCTTTTCACCTTTCCCTCACGGTACTGGTTCACTATCGGTCACTAGGAAGTATTTAGCCTTGGGAGATGGTCCTCCCGGATTCCGACGGGGTTTCACGTGTCCCGCCGTACTCAGGATCCACTCTGGAGGGGATGGGGTTTCGGCTACAGGGCCGTCACCTTCTCTGGCCGACCTTTCCAGGTCGTTCACCTACCCTATCCCTTTGTAACTCCGTGTAGAGTGTCCTACAACCCCAGGAAGCATGCTTCCTGGTTTGGGCTGTTCCCGTTTCGCTCGCCGCTACTCAGGGAATCGAATTTTCTTTCTCTTCCTCCGGGTACTTAGATGTTTCAGTTCCCCGGGTATGCCTCACGCCACGCTATGTATTCACGTGGGTGTCCCGCCAGTCTCCCGGCGGTGGGTTCCCCCATTCGGAGATCTCTGGATCGATGTGTACTTACCACTCCCCAGAGCATTTCGCTGTTCGTCGCGTCCTTCATCGGCTCCTAGTGCCAAGGCATCCACCGTACGCCCTTTCTACCTTGATCTAGCGTCTAAGACACACGGTCC
>NZ_JACSJW010000012.1:0-6030 GCF_018617295.1 Exiguobacterium sp. S3 | reverse complement strand
TACTCGATTAATGGCATCCTCACGCCTCTCCACCTGCCTTTAAAAGACTCTGGAGTTTGAAACCCGTTGATATAAATCGACGATCTCCGGATTCAAACTCTCCCAGTCAGTATTTTTCAACACGGGGATTTGAAATGTCTTCTCCATTTCCTCCATCAACTCCCCCAAACGAATGTCTCGTCTAGATAAAGATAACTCCCCCATGATCTTCTCATACCGTTCCTCAAACAACTTGAGGGTCAACAACATTTCCATCACTTCTCCTACTCAGTTGGCTTCCTTTGAGTATACTCTTTCAGTACTTTCTCTACCAACTGGTATAGTTTTAAATCGTTCTGTAGAGCAATTTGTTTCAGTTTTTTATGCAAAGAGACGTCCATGTCCAACGAGACTTTCTTCCGGACGATTTGTTCGGGTCTCGTCTCGATCGCAAAATAATCGTCATCCAACTGGGATTGCCCCGTGACCGGGTCGACTTTTAACGGCTCAGTCGCATTTTTCTTCGGTTTCGGCTTACGAACCCGACTCGATTGCACAAAATCGAGCACTTTCTTGTCCGCATTCGGATGGCTACGATCAATGTGCCATCGTTTGGTTCTTTGATCGAACGTCGCACCAGCCGATTTCAACGCCTCGCGAAGCTTTTCTTTGCCTACTGGCGCATGCTCTTTCGCCAGATCGAGGAACTTCATGCTCTCGTTCAACTTCGTGACCTCTAAGATCGTCAGATTCTCATTCGTCATAGGAAACAACCTTTCTTCCTTCTAAGTTTTTAACTAACCTTCCCTCTTACCCTCTTTGATTCTAAAATTGTAGGGCTAATTCCTTCTTAATTTTTCCTTCTGGATCACCCTGGCATCCTATCGGATGTCTCTGGCGATCCTCTCCAGTCCGTTCTTCTCTCTGCTGAACGCACTTCGCTACGGCGTTTACGCCTTCGCTCGCTTGTCGGGGCACATGCGGAACACGTCGCCAGACTACGCTAGGCTCGTATTCCTCGTGCCACATATGAATTTGCATCTTCTCTTGCTTCCTCGCTGATCTGTTTGCTCTTTGTTCTTTTCTTTTTAGAACTTGGAAAGAAAAAGACTTGAAACCAAAGAGCGCACCGGGCATACTCCGGTAGGGAAGATAGGAAACGGCTGGATGGGCAGACTAACCCCTTTGAAAAAGGATGCGGTTAAAATCTGCCCACCACGTTCTCCGTCTAGTGCAAGACGAGGTATCCGTATGTCTAGGCGTTCCAAGACTCCGGGGTGTCTCAACCCCGGCATGTGACTCGCTGCGCATCATTCGCGCACACAAGGCGTTTCCACGCCCTACCTTGCTGCCTTTCGGCGACTCGTCACATAACCCACTGCACGACGGCCGAAGCCGTCCTGCGTCGTGTCACAGCAATCATACAGCCGCCTACGAGGAACTCCCCCACCGTTTGTCGTGGGACTGCCTCCGGTCGTACCATATGACCCCGTCTGAACCTCTCAACGATCTTTACCATATCCTCGAAGGGACTTAGGCTATGTACAGGGCTTTCCGTCCTTCCCCTGCTAACGTCACACCACATGCTGGAACCGCATTGGTGACCGATCTACTTTGTTGCGTCGGCTAGATGGACCTACTCGTTTTAAGAGCGAGTGCAGAACTCTGATATGTAAAAAACCAATAGAAAAAGGACGTCGTCCGAATAGAGAGTTTCGTGAAACTCGCTACTGAACGACGTCCTTTTTTATACTAAAACCTTGAATGTTTCGGGTTTCCTTAGTATGATAGGTGCATCTAAGTTGAAGCCACGTCCAATGTGTCTTCAACGGTCCAATAGCTTGTGTTACAGCACTCGCTATTCAAAAGCGTCACTTCGATGATCATCAACCCGTTTGGCGACAGGTTGATAGGAGAAGTGGCGTTTTTTGTTGTTACGTCCGTATTTTGTTACTGATTATTCTACTCTTCCATCAATTTTCTGACAATGTTTTTTTGTTCATGACTTCGAAACGAAGCTGAGATTGACTTTTAAGTTTTATGCGTTTTTCCTACACTACTAGTATATATACTAGTAGTGTTCATAACCTTTCATTTAAATACATCTTTAATACTACTAGTATATATACTAGTAGTATCCATAGATATTAAAATTCTCTCTTTTTTTGTTTACTACTAGTATATATACTAGTAGTAACGAGAAAAATAAAAGGAGAAATTAATAATGGTCGCTTCCAAAAGAACAGCTGCTTGGTTAAGTATCTCCAAAGAGTTGAACCATATTATTGATTTAATGGTTGAGCGAGGTTCGGTATTTTCGCGTGTAAGTTTGATTGATATCTTAAATGAGTTAAAGCACACTAAGATTTTAAGAGGATCTTATGGATACGGAACCTTTCTTAATACATTAATTGAACTAGAAGTTTTAGAAAAAGTAACAATTATTCTTCCTAACCATTCTATAACTTCACGTTATGCTTTAAAGAAAGGGATTTCGACTTCTGTTCATCCCTTCGAAGTCGCATTAAGTCTTTTGCCTGGATCTTATTTATCACATTACAGCGCATTGTTCTTGAACGATCTGATAAATAACGTTCCGAAGGATATATATATCAATCGCGAACAAAGCAAAAAGCCTATCGATCCAGATAACACTTTAACTCAAAAGAAAATCGATTATGCTTTCAATCGCCCTATGCGTAAAACAAATCAAATCGCACTTTTTAGCTATAACGGACAAGAATACAGAGTCCACATGCTGAATGGGAAACATACCAACAACCTTGGTGTTGTTAACCGAAAAACCCCCTTTCTTTCTCGAAAAGTGCGTGTGACAAATTTAGAAAGAACGATTATCGATTGTGTAGTAAGACCTAACTATGCCGGAGGGCCTGATGAGATCTCAGTTGCTTTTTCTAATGCTGCCAATGAACTATCCGTAAACAGGCTTACTGGATATTTAGCAGAACTCGACTATCGTTATCCTTATCAAAATTGCATTGCCTTTTATATGATTTTGACTGACTACAAAGAGAATAGCTTAAAGCTAATCAGACCGTTAATTGATCGAGAGTTTACAATGTACATTGGATATCAATTGCTCAATAAAAAAATCCATCTAGGATCAAACACTTACTATCCAGGTCGTTTTTCACTAAATGATTAAGTGCTCACCCTTCTTCCAATAACGCATAGACTTCTTTAATCAATTCAATATTGAATTCGAACAGAAAATCGAAATCTGGTACGTTTTTTCTATCAGCTATCTGTGGCGTCACTCTTTGGTTAAAGTCATCCTCCAGTTGTTCTCGATAAGATTCAATTTTCAGCAACAACTCTAAAGAAACATTTTTCGCTTTAAACATTTCGCTCAAGATATGAACGTTACTTGAGCTTAGGATTTGTTCTCTCAATTCTAAGGATTGTGATTTTTGAATTGCTATGTAGATGTCATATAAATCTCTTGCTCTTGTTTTTTCAAAAGACGCATACTCGTAATCAGGAAGTTGTTGGCACAATGCCCGCATTTTTTCATAAACAATCATCAACGGGCTATAAATATGGATTTGGTATTCATCTAGCTTCATTTGTATTCTGTCTTCGGTGTACTCTTCAAGACTGATATCAATTTCAATTTTCTTTTTGCCACCCTCGAGTTGTAATGCCATGGACGACCGTTTCTGATCAGAGACATCGTACGTTTTTTCATATGTCTCTTCATCCATGACTTTGAAATTGATGCTGTAACCACCCCAAAAAGGTGGCAACTCTCGTCTGGTTTTCTTTGGCTTCACATCAAACTTGAAATCTATTATGCGGTAGCCTTCTTCTTCGAAAGTACGTTCTAAAGCTTTTTTGAACTTGGGCGCATCTTCATCTTGCGTTAGTCTAATGCCTTGTTTGATTGAAAAATCTAAGTCTTGAGAAGCACGATCCGTAATGTCTAACAGCGCCATCGCATTCCCACCCTTTAACGTCAAAATTTCAAACAAATCATCATCTGAGAAAATACCTTTGATAGCTAAATCCCTAAAAAAGATCGGCAATATATTGCTCATTAGTTAGATTTCCTTTCTTTTCGACTGGCACATTTCGTGCCAATTCGTATGGTTTAGTGGCACATTTTGTGCCATTTTCGGACTTTTGGTGATATCACGGAAACCCCAGGCTCTGCCTGGGCTATCACGACAAGTGATAGCAGTTTCCCCTTATGCTCTTAATAACTCTAAAAAGGAGATACGTCTGATGTTTGCCACATTTCTATCCGAATTCATCTGGCTTGTTTATTACATATTCAACTCCAAAATGGAGGGCAGTCTGATGTTTATTATAGCTTTTAGCGAAATACCTTGGGTTGAATTTTGGGGTTTTATACGTGCTTTCATTTACGGATCCACAGGTGGAATGGCAGCAGTTTCAATGTCTTATATTACTAATGAGTCGACAGCAGTGAATTTAAGAAATGCTGTTTTGATGCAACATTTTACTGACGAAAAATTAAAAGACAATCAAATTGAAATGCAGGACACTTTAGATAAAATCAGAAAACCTACAGTGCGATTCATCCGTATGGCCACAATAATTCATTTATTCATAGGTGGTATTTCAGGGATGATTGCAGTGAGCGCCTTCAACCCTACAGCAAACGAATTACAAACTTTTTCAATTGCTGTCATTGCTGGAGTAAGTGGATTTGCATTTTTAAAAAGAAGTGCACTAATCGATAATGAACTAACCGAAAAAATACTAGATGTCGAAAGAAAAGCACTTGAAATGACTTTGAAAAATGATGAATTAATAGACTCCCTAAACGATTTTTCGTCCCCTCTTCCTGATGTAGTAGACGAAATAGCCGAAGAGGTTGTGAATGACTTCATCGAAAACGAACCTCTAATCGATTTTTCTGACAAAGGATTCCCTAACAATGAATTTGAAGAATTCATTTCCGAGCAAAAGACTGATCCTGAAGTAACTAATGCAGATATCAATTTTTTAAGAAGACTCTTCTATGAAGAAGAACGAACGTTAGAGGAAATTAAACAGACAGTCCTTGATTACGAGGAGTTATGAAATTATTAATCGGTTATTATATAAGTGAAAGGGAGTGATTAGATGACTGATGCCAAAGAGAAAATATTTGATTACTTGTCTCCCGAAGAAAAAACAATTTTAGAACAAATCCAAAAACGAGCAAAAGAAAATCAAAGAAAAATTTCAACATTCCCCTTACAACAGTCTGTTCAAATAAACTCAGAAAGCTATAGATTAAAAAATCAAATTGAATCAGACAAAAAAAAATTAGAACTTTTAAAACAAAAGGCGATTATGAGAAGAGCGATTAAAAAAGCCACTCAAGAGAATGAAATTAAAATAACGGCTCCAATCCAAGGTAAATTCCACAAACTTCGTCAACAAATTAAGTGATTTCCGAGTCCAAAAGTTTGTGAAAAAGGCTAATCTTCTTAGCCTTTTTTCATTTTGGCTTGAAACCGTCTCTTACATTGCGTGGAGTTTTTATTTCACGCAAACATACGCTTTTTTAGTTTAACCAGGACCTCCATATGCGTTCATGAAGATCGCGTACTTCTGGGTTCACTTTTTCCCACTCTACGTCTTCAAAGCCTGGGATCCCCAAGGCTTTCTCCATCTCATACATCAATTCCAACAGACAGGCCCCCCGTTCCGTCGAAGGGGGGTACTTCATAAGGTCCTCATAGCGTACTTCGAACTCGGCCAGGGTCGCCTTCAAATATCTCGCCTCCGTATGTCATGGTCTCACTCGGTTCTGGAGTGGCGAATCAATTTATATAAAGTGCTGACTTCGATGTTCTCACTTTCCCAAATTGGATTGTCATCGATCGGAATATCAAATGACTCCTCTATCTCCTGCATTAGCAGAAGAAGATAGGCATCTCGCTCTATAGATGGTGGCAATTTGAGAATCTCTCGGAATCGCGTCTCATACTCGATTAATGGCATCCTCACGCCTCTCCACCTGCCTTTAAAAGACTCTGGAGTTTGAAACCCGTTGATATAAATCGACGATCTCCG
>NZ_JACSJW010000011.1:0-10429 GCF_018617295.1 Exiguobacterium sp. S3 | reverse complement strand
CCGGACGGAACAAACGGCGTCTGACGAAACCGACAATATTGAACATTATTAAACGAGCAAAATTGTACATAAAAAAGTTGACATTTATAAGTTGTCCCGTCGTCAGCGCATCGCCCTGAACAAGAAGGTGAGACTCTCCGAGGCGAAGAACTACCAGAAGCAGAAGCGGAAGGTCGCCCGCATCCACGAGAAGATCGCCAACAAGCGCACCGACTTCCTGCACAAGGTGTCGACCGAAATCGTCAAAAACCACGACGTCATCGGCATCGAGACCCTGCAGGTCAAGAACATGCAGCAGAACCGCAAGTTGAGCAAGTCGATCTCCGAGGTCAGCTGGTCAGAGTTCTTTCGCATGCTCAAGTACAAGGCCGGTTGGTACGGGAAGACCGTCGTGAAGGTCGGGAAGACCTTCGCCTCGAGCCAATTGTGTTCGAGTTGCGGCCATCGACACCAAGACGTGAAACATCTTGGTCTGCGTGAATGGACATGCCCGGCTTGCGGGGTCCACCACGACCGTGATGTGAACGCAGGACTGAACCTCAAACAAGAAGCCGAGCGCCTGTTGGCTTCTTCAACCGTCGGGACGACGGGGCTAGCCTGATCAGGTTCCGACTGTCAAATCGGATAACTCAGGAATCCCCCACCTCTAAGCGAAGCGTAGGTGGGGGTAGTTCAAGTACTGCCATTTTTATATCGGATGATACAGCCTAATTTGTACCAACAATTTGAAATTCATTTACGTATTGACCTATCTTTTTATTTTTCGTGGGAGAAACAAAAAAGAACCAGACATCTGCCTGGTTCTGAGACTTGCTTATAGTTTGAATTGCGCCACGCGATTCGAGAGTTCGGTCGCCCGTTTTTCCGTTTCGCCCATCTTCGCCTGAACGTCGTTGAAGCGTTCGACCGAGAGCTGAACTTTCTCTGAGATTGACTGCGTTCCGTCCGCGCCCTCTGTCACGGTCGTCGCCACTTCCTGGATGACCCCAAGAATGTTGTCCGTCATATGGCGAAGCTGAAGCGCATTGCCTTCGAACGTCTTCGCCGTCTCACCGAACACCGTCGCATCCTGTTCGTATTGCGTTGCGGCATCTTCGAGACGATCGTAGTCGGCCATGACTTTCGTGTTGAGGAACGTCAACATGTCTTCCGAACTCGTATTGAGTCGTTCGACCGAATCGATGACCGTGTTCGACACGTCACGAATCTCGTTGACCGTCTGACGTGAGTTTTCCGCCAATTTGCGAATCTCGGATGCGACGACCGCGAATCCGCGACCCGCTTCCCCTGCCCGAGCCGCTTCAATCGATGCGTTCAAGGCGAGTAAGTTCGTCTGGTCAGCGATCGCGAGAATGGCCGTCGTCAAGACGCGAATCTCTTCGACCGACTGGGCCCCTTTGATGGCTTCCGCGAGCTCGACTTGTTTCTTCTCGATAATCGCCACTGCTTCTGTTTTCGAGACGACAGCTTGCTCCCGCATTTCATGTGCTCGTGTCTCGACACGATTTGCTGTTTCGGCACTCTCATTGGATAAGTCGACGATTGAATCGATTGAACTTCCCATCTCGGTCGTCGAAGCACTCATTTCTTGTGATGAGGCTGCCGTTTCTTCCATACCGGCCGTCAATTCTTCGACTGTACCCGACGTCTCTTCCATATAGTGACTGAGTCGCGTCACTTCAGCGGATACGTCTTTTGAAGACGAGAGGACGACTTTCGCCGTCTCGTCGACATCAATCATAATCTCACGAAGTATGGCGAGGAACGTGTTGAACGAACGACTGACTTGTGCGATCTCGTCGTTCGACGTGACCGGAATCGTCATCGTCAAGTCGCCACCTTGTGTCGCGAGTTCATCAAAGCGTGTCTGGAGCGTTTGCATCGGTCGAATAATCGAGCGTAACAGGCTGAGTCCGAGGAATAAGAGAATCACCACGGCCCCGACCGTCACGGCAATCAATGCCATGAGAGACTGCATGAATTCACGCTCCATGTCCTGACCGACACGTTGCGACCCTTCTGAGTTGTAGTCGACCAGATCTGCTAGTTTTTGTGTGAAGTTGTCATATGTAGACTT
The DNA here is from genome assembly GCF_018617295.1 of Exiguobacterium sp. S3. Taxonomy (GTDB): domain Bacteria; phylum Bacillota; class Bacilli; order Exiguobacteriales; family Exiguobacteriaceae; genus Exiguobacterium; species Exiguobacterium profundum. The sequence continues at coordinate 8,352 of NZ_JACSJW010000011.1, read as the reverse complement.
GGACTGTGCATCATAGTATGAGCGAGCCATCCCTGTGTTACCGGTCGAGCTGAACGTCAACATGTTGTCCGAGACGCGTTGGTACATCTCCCATTGACGCGAGAAATTCGTAAAGAGTTCCTTGTCTTCTGCGTTCACGGCTCGTCCTTCATACTTCGGTGCAATCGTGTTGATCTCGTCACGAATCTCTTTCATTCGTGTCATCAGTTCTTCTTTTTGTGCCGCATCCTCCGTCACGATGTGATCGAGTTCGAGCGTGCGGTAGTTCGCAGCCAGCGTATTGAGTTCGTGGGCGTAATCGAGCCCTTTGTTCCAGTTGTTGACGATGTCGTCCGCTTGACGGTTCGCGTCACTCATTGAAAACAGCGCGTAGCCGCCGACGCCAATGACGAGGACGAGTGAGATGAGGACGAGTCCCCATAACTTTTGACGAATCGTCAAATTCTTCCCGACGTTCGCTCCGAAAGATGTCGTGCGTTCACGCTTCTCTCCGCGTTTCCACGTCCATGTCGGTTTTCGTTTGATCCGGCTCAGTGCCTTCGACCATGTTGATTTCCATGCCATCTATGTATTCCCCTCTCAATCATGCAGTGTTTCCTATACTATCGACAATTTTCAGAAAATAATGAAGAGGATTGACCAAACTTAAAAAAGGTGACTCAAACTGCAAGAGTCACCTTTCAATCGATTACTTCTCACTCAATACCGTCTGCGTACCTTCAATCATCTTGATTTCGGTCCACTCCATCACGTTCTTCGCGAGCGGATCGTTGGCGACAATGAAGTCAGCAAGCGCTTCTACTTTTTGGGCGTCGACCGGTTGTTTCACGTTGTTCAAGCGGAAGCGTACGACCTTATGGAATGCATCTAAAAATGAGATTTCAAGTTTTGTGTCAGTCATGGGTGCTTCTCCTCCTTAGGGTATGGGTTAGACTAAATCGTATTCACGGACGATGCCGAGGTCTGCTTCCTCTTGAATGACGAGGTCGATCAAGAGACGACCGAATGCGTCAATCGTATCTGCCGTCAGATTGGCACGAATCGGACCGAACCGTTGTGCTTTTTTCGTCGGTTTTGCTGTTTGTACGTCATGATGCATCGTCAAAACGAACGTTGCTTTCTTCTCTGTTAAGACAGCCATGGGGGATGGCTCCTTTCAATAGGGGATTAGGTTTCTGATACGGTCGAGGTATCCATTCGTTCGAGCAGCTGGATCATGCGATCGAGCTTCGTCTCAATCCGATGAAGCAAATAGAGCGAGACGACGATGGGGAACCCCAGATTGGAGATGAGTTCGGGCCAACTCATGTGACCACCTGCTCATCGTGCCGAGGATCGGCGGCGGGACGAGTGCGGTTCTTCATAAGTCCTCCCTGTTAATACACTAAAAATTCTTGGGCCACGACGTAGTTGGCGGATTCCACATCAATCAGTGCCTTGATCAAGTCACCAAACTGTTTCATCCGCGCCTCATCCATCCGACTTCCAAGCGGTCCATAGCGAACGAGTTGCTTTTTCTCTTTGCCGTCGAGTTGTCGCCGGGTGTCCAAATAAAGCATCGTCGCTGTTTCTCGATATGCTGCCATCTGTCTCACCTCCTTCGCCCTTATTAACCGCTTTCACGAAGAAAGTGCTCATTCTATTTTTTTAATATAATTTCAATTTAATGGGTGACTATAGTCCTAAATAATCTGAATTTTTACTCATCGACTAATATCGCTCTAATTCCTTGTTTTTTCATAATTATTAGAGTATCTTAATGTTCGGATATGAGCATTTAAAAAACACTCCAAAAGTCCCACAAAACATTTCCCCGCTTTGAAAAAACTGTAAGTTAAAAATTTGTAAATGGGGTACGATACGTACGAGGGTGTTTTTTGAATCTAGTAGTCAGTCTTGAAGAAGGAGACGCATATTATGAACAGCCTAGACATCGCAAGTATCACTACAATTCCTTCCGCTCAATACGACTTCGACCAAGCCGACCTGACGTTTTCGGCGACCGAATGGGATACATATCGACCGGAACAAGGAAAACCATGTTCGTATAAGGAAAGACATCTGATCGTTTATCCGCTCAAAGAATTGAGCCGCGCCTTTAGTGTGGCCGGCATCCCACGCAGCCAACAGCAATTGATCAAGTGGGAGACCGATGGCGTCTTGCCACCTACCCCGTTCACGTTCGGTCGGAAGCGATTCTATACGGAAAATCAGATTCGTACCATTGTCGACATCGCATTGGAATGCGGATTGCGCCCACGAACACACGTCAAAAAGACGAACTTCTCCGAATTGGCGCATCATGAACTAACGTACATATTAAAACTCGAACTAAATGCCTACGAGGCGCCTGTCGTCTGAACAGGCAAAAGCCATCCGCCATGAAGGTCATGACGAATGGCTTTTTTACTCACTTTTTCGAAATCGACTGCGGCACGTCCGCACGGGACACTTCCTCATATGAGGTGACCGTGTCTCCATCCTTCACATAGAGACGTAAATACGCCCCTTCCCGAAGTTTGTTTGCGGCCGTGAAGGTGACTTCCTTTTCCTTCCCATCAGACGTGAAAGCTGGTTGCGTGTATACGTATCGCTTCATCACGTCGCCGTTCTCGAGCGTCGTCTCTTCTACATCCGTCGCCCCTCCGATTTCAACGAAAAGGGTGTCCTTCCCAATTCGATTCCAATCCACCTGTGTTAACCCAACGACCAATACAATTGAAACAATTGCAATTCCAATCCATTTTTTCATATTTTTCTCTCCTTATCGAATCGCCGTCATGAAACGGCGAACTGTGATGCCATAATAGACCGCATAAATGGTTGTATAGACGCCCATCCACACGAGAACCGGTATCGTGAAATTCATGCTTAACAAGTTTGAAAACGCGATGAGCGCCACGGTCGCATGAAGAATCCCGAGCGCGAACGGGGCGAGAAATACGACGATGATCTGTTGGCGCACTGTCCGGCGCACGTCCCGATCGGATATGCCGATTTTCTGTAATATCGCATACTTCGCCCGGTCGTCCTCTGCCTCCGTCATCGTTTTGAAGTAAATGACGCTACCTGTTGCAACGAGAAAGACGAGCCCAAGGAATGTCCCGACAAAGAGAAGCGCCCCGTTCATCGCCATCGTCTCGGCATACACATCCGGTGCACTCGAAAACGATTCGAGCCCGAGTCCCGCTAGACGTTCGGACTGGTCGCGCTGATCTTTGAACGATTCTGTGAGGGCGACATGATACGTCTCGCTCGGCTCCGTCATCGTCTTGAACATGTCGTCGGCCACAACGAGAAACGACCCGCCGAACGTCATCACGTTGAGCGGCGACTTTTCAAGACGCGTCGACACGTCAACCGTCTGTCCTGACAGTTCGACCGATTCGAGCTCTTCCGAATAACGTTCATCATAGAACGGGTCGACCCATACGACCTCATCCTGTTTGAACGCTGCCGGCTCTGCCACGCCGAGACCTTGCAGGAGATGACGATATGTCGATTCATCGATGACCCCGAGCTCACGCTCTCCGTACTGCGCTTCCGTTCGAATCGTCTTTTGCTCGACGTTTGATTCGAATGTCGCTCCGTTCACCTCAACCGCCTCCCCTTTCCAGGCATACGTGTAAGGTGTATATGAGGCGACATTCTCTTCCGCGTAATAGTAGACGCTAAAGATGGCACCCCCTGCCGTGATCGCCGTCGCGCTGATGATGCTGATCAGCGTGAGCGTCTTCGCGTTCCCACGAATGCGATAGAGAAGCTGTGACGTCGTCAACAAGTTGAGCCGTTTCCACGACCAATGCTCCTTCCCTTTCAACCATGTCAAAGCGAAAATCAAGACACTATGGAAGAGAAGCGCCGACCCGATGACACTCAATCCGATGATGAGTAGCGGCATCGCGAGTCCGAGCGTTTTCCAAAGTGAGGACGTCATCAAATCCTGAAGAGCGAGCCAGTACGCCACTCCAATGGTGAGAATCCCCGTGAGCGCGACCCAGCCTTTCGCCGTCGGAACCCCTTCCCCACTCTTGTCCGCATGGAACAGGTCAATCAACTTGAAGCGATAGATGACCCGGTAACCTTGGAACGATGTGAAAAGGAAAATCGCAAGAAAGACGAGGAACGTCTCGATGAATGCCGACGCCGAGAAGGCGAATCCGATGTTCAAGTCACTGTCCATCAGGCGCATCAATAGTTGGAGGAGCGCGTTCGCCCCGAAAATCCCGAGAATGATCCCGATGACCAAGGACACGGCTCCGATGACGATGTTCTCGAACAAGAGCAAGAGCCCAATCTGTTTCTTCCGGACCCCGAGTAATGAGTAGAGCCCGACCTCACGCTTACGCCCTCTTAAAAAGAAGGCGTTCGAATAGGCGATGAACAGGGCGACGAACAACATCAAAATGAACGTCGACGTGCTCATCAACCCGCTGATCTTCTTCGACGTCTCCGCAAGCGCACTGATCTCATGGCTGTGCTTCAGTGTCGCGAACGTGAAGTAGATGACGATGGAAAAGATGGTCGTCCCGACATAGAGTGCGTATCGCGACAGATTCCGTACGACGTTTTTCTTCGCGAGCTCAAATAGCGTCATCGACCGCACCGCCTTTCGCGAGCTCCTCGAGGATTGATTGGTAGAATGCGTCTCGTGAGGCGTTGCCGCGAATGAGCTCTTTCTTTAACTGTCCGTCTTGAATATAGAGGACTCGGCGGCAAAAACTTGCGGCGAAGGCGTCATGCGTCACCATCATGATGGTCGTCTCTGCTTCATTCAATCGAGCGAGGGTATCTAAGAGATCGGTCGCCGACTTCGAGTCGAGCGCACCCGTCGGTTCATCGGCAAAGATGAGTTTCGGGTCCGAGATGAGCGCCCGACAAACGGCCGTCCGTTGTTTCTGTCCGCCTGAGATTTGGTACGGGTACTGCTCGAGGATCCCTTCGAGTCCGAATCGTTTCGCCAACCGTTCGACCTTTGCGCGTGTCTCATGAACCGGCGTCTTCGAGACGGCGAGCGGGAGCAACATGTTTTCCCGGACCGTCAAGGAGTCGAGCAAGTTGTAGTCCTGAAAGATAAATCCGAGATGATCACGCCGGAAATCGGCGAGCGCCTCCTCGTTCATCGATGCAATGTCGTCACCTTCGACTAAAATCTCACCCGACGTCGGCGTATCGATTGTCGCGAGGACGTTGAGTAACGTCGACTTCCCAGCCCCGGAAGGTCCCATGATTCCGACGAACTCCCCATGCTCAATGGTGAAGGAGACGTCATCGAGCGCTCGGAACGTCGCGTCCCCTTTCCCATATGTCTTTTGAATCGCTTTTACTTGTAATAATGTTTCCATGTTCAGCACCTCTTTCTGTCCCTTACATTACGCCCTCTGTCTTAACTCCAACTCACGCGTACCTTACAAAATCCTTACGTGATATGCTTAGAACGAGGTGATGACGATGGAACAGCCACGGATTCTCATCGTGGATGATGAACAAGATTTATGTATATTGATTCAACGCGCGCTTGAAAAGGAAGGATTTCATGAGATTCGGACCGCTCACACGTTGAAGGACGGATTTGATGTCTTCGAGACGTTCCGCCCTCACTTGGCGATCTTAGACGTGATGTTACCGGACGGGGAAGGCTATCAGCTCTGCCAACAGATGCGGGTGCAGTCCACTATCCCGATCCTCTTCCTCTCTGCCAAATCGGAAGAAGTCGATAAACTGCTCGGTCTTGCCATCGGTGGAGATGACTACATCACGAAGCCGTTCAGCCCAAAAGAAGTGGCATTCCGTGTAAAGGCACAGCTTCGACGAGTGTCGATGATGGAAGCGCCGGTGGCCGAGACGACGACCGTCGGCCCCTTTCAAATGAATGAAGACGAGACAGAAGTATACGTGAACGGGGAACGATTGGAGTTGACGGCGAAGGAGGTCGGTCTCCTCGCCTGCTTTTTGCGCAACCCGAACCGGATTCTCAGCAAGGAGACGCTCTTCACGCAAGTGTGGGGCGAATCGTTCTTCGGATCGGACAACACCGTCATGGTCCATATCCGACGTCTCCGTGAAAAAATCGAACCGAATCCATCCGAACCGACGTATATCAAGACGGTCAAGGGACTTGGCTATCGGTTGACGGTGTAAGGAGCGGTCATGATGAAATGGAAACTGACCGGTCACTATTTGTTATCGATTCTCCTCATTGTGGCGCTCGTCGTCTTCTTGAACATTACGATTTTGTTCGGTCTCCTCGTCAATGACCGGACGGGACTTGACGATGTGGAAAGCAACTCGGGCGAGACCTTTACCCGAAACTTCAGTACGTATCTTTCACTCGAAGATGGCGAACCGGTCGTGTCAGAAGCGGGGCGCGAGGCCCTTCGCCAATCGGGTGCCTTCGTCCGCTTTTTAGATGAGACCGGACGTGTCGTCAGCGAGGTCGACGCCCCGAGTGGATTACCGGACGCCTATTCTCCGATTGAGTTGATTCAAATCTATAAATATATGGATGACGACCTCCGACTCTATTTCATTGGGGAATACGAATCGTACAGTTATCTCATCGGTGTGCCGGAGGCAAGTGAACGTCGGGTGCTCTTTATGTTAGACGAACAGGCGGTTCTTTCGTATATCACGAAGGCGTTCCTCTGGATACTCGTCGTCGATTTACTCGTCGCCGCCTTGATCGGTGTATTGTTCAGCTCACGATTGACGCGCCCCGTCTACCGCTTGACCGAACGGATTCAACAACTGAAGCAACGCGACTTCTCGACCGCTGAACCGAAGCAATCTGGGATATATCGTCCTGTCTTCCATGACTTGAATGCCGTCTCACAGACACTCAAAACGTATGAACGTCAGCGTGCAGAACTCGATGACCGTCGGAAAGAGTGGATGAGCAACGTATCGCACGACTTGAAGACCCCGCTCGCCTCCATCCAAGGGTACGCCGAACTGCTCGACGATGATTCGCTCGACGACACCGAGCGCAGACAATACGTCCATGTGATTGAGCGTCAGGCTAAGTATATGAAGGAACTGCTCGACGATTTCAATTTGACAATGCGTCTGCAGCACGGTGACTTCCCGCTCACCCTCGAAGAGACAAACCTCGAACCGTTCGTCCGTGAGCTCGTGATCGACGTGTTGAACGATTCTCGTTTCGGCGAACGCCACATCGAGTTCGAGTCCACTCAAGCAGCGACCGTCTCGCTCGATCGGCACTTTATGAAGCGGGCCTTGCTCAACTTCTTGTATAACGCGTTACTTCATAACGACGAGTCCGTGCACGTGACCGTTCGAGTCGACGGTGACATCGTGACGATTGTAGATGACGGATACGGGATTGCCGAATCCGATGTGCCTTATATCTTTGAGCGCTATTACCGAGGCACGAATACGGACGACGCACGCGGAAGCGGCCTCGGCATGGCCATTTCACGAGACATCATCGAAGCCCACGGCGGGAAGGTCGAGGTCGACAGTACACCGGGACACGGTACCACGATTCGAATCACATTCACGGCATAAGAAAAAGGGACGCTCAAGCGTCCCTCAGGCTGTTGACGAACCAGATCGCAAGATGCGATCTGGTTCGTCTTTTTTTATGTTCAACGAGCTTGAGGCGTTCTGTCCGACAAAAGATTGAAGAAATGTTATGTAGACGGTCCTTTCTGGCCAACAGGTTGGCCAGCTTCTTCATGTTTTGTGCGGTGGCTGCCACCAGATTGGCGCGTTGGACCTTCGCGGTCCCCCTGTAGAAGGTGAAACGGAGCCCATGGAGTTCTTTCCCATCGGCGAACGAGCGCTCGACGGTCTGCGGTCGCAGTCGGTAGAGGGATTTCCCAGACGCGGACAGGCGGTTCTCGTTCACCTGCTCGCGGTAATGTTCATCGACGTGGCGTGTGATGTCCCTTCGGTGCGTCCGGCTGGACGTGCACTTCTCGAGGAGAGGGCAGTTCTGACAGATGGAGGGGTCGGAGACGTAATGGTGATAGCCGTGGCGGTCCGTCGTCTGATAGGTGAGGCGCTGTCGCGCCGGACAGAGATACGCATCTTCCTCAGGCAGGTACGTGTACCGGGTCTTGCGGAACATCCCCTTCTTCCCACCGAAACGCCTCCGGGCGATGACCCCGAAGATGCCCCGTTCGACGAGCGCCTTTGCGATCCCGGTCGTGAAGTAGCCGGCATCGAGTGCGACCGCCTCGAGCGGGAAATGGAAACGTTCGAGGACATGGTCGAGCCGATTGAGATAGACGGTGCTGTCTATAAATGTCAACTTTTTTATGTACAATTTTGCTCGTTTAATAATGTTCAATATTGTCGGTTTCGTCAGACGCCGTTTGTTCCGTCCGG